>JAYEJI010000174.1:0-1781 GCA_034660515.1 Fidelibacterota bacterium | reverse complement strand
TATTCGTGGCAATACGCGCCCAGACAAACTCCAAACAACTCTCTACCATGCGCTCAAGCTGCCACACAACCCTCTCGGACAAATAATCTCCACTCATTCATTTAACAACAAATGTAGTGATGAAAATCTCTGAACCCAAAATATGGTTGGATCGTTTAATTGCAATGGGTTGCAACAATTGCATCATTCATACTTTACCAAAATTCGAATTATTATCTTAAAAATTCTTTTACTTCATAGCCCCTAAATATTTTATATTATTAAAAATACCGACGGATTTAAAAAGAAGTTCATTTTTCATCATTGCTCTTTTGAGGCTTGATATAATACTTCCTTTGTCAAGACCAATATTAAGGCAATTTAAGGTTGGCGAAATTTTGATTTGATGGATCAAAAGTTAACCCCGAGTAAACCTCCCATGGCGTTTGATAACCCAGAGACTGATGTAATCTTTCCATATCGTAAGAATTGAAATATATTTTTAAGCCCTCCCGTACATCTGTGATCGTCTGATAATCTTGGATATAAATATTGTTGTATTTAACTGTCCTCCAGAGACGCTCGATGAAAATGTTGTCGAAAACCCGCCCACGTCCATCCATACTAATCCGAACATTCTTATCCAAAAGTTTCTCTGTAAAAACTTTTGACGTAAACTGTGATCCTTGATCTGAATTGAATATGTCGGGTCGCCCATAGTCAAAGGCCTCTTGCAGACATTCCACACAGAAATCCGTGTCTAACGTATTGCTCACACGCCATGAAAGCACATATCGGCTAAACCAATCCATAATAGCCACTAAGTAACAGAATCCTTTGGGTAATTGAATGTACGTAATGTCAGTACACCAAACTTGATTCGATCGAACAATGTCTAATCCTTTCAGTAAATATGGGTATATTTTATGCTCTGGATGCTTTCGGCTCAAATTAGGCTTTGGATAAATAGCTATCAGATCCATTGTTCGCATTAACCGACGAACCAACTTCTCTCCAACTTGATGCCCCAATCGACGCAGATAATTCATCATTTTAATTACTCCGCAGGCGTCTTTCAGAAATTGTATGTCTATCGCCTTGCGTAAACGATCTTCATACTCAAGATCTTTCTGCTTATGGCTATAATACAAATTAGATCGATTGATCCCTAACAGTTCGCACTGCCGACGAATACTAATATCTTTATCTTCTTTATCAATGAACAGTTGCCGCTGATCGCGGCTTACAATCCGAGATTTTTTTTAAACCAATCAATTTCTATTTGCTGGCGACCTATTTTTTTATACAAATTCTCCATTTGTCGCTCTGCATCCGGTTTTTGTTCATTCTTGCGGATAAAAATATTGGCTATATTTTCTTTAAGCTGTTTTTTCCACTTAGTGACTAATCCGCTGTGTATTTCATACTCTGAACTGATCTGGGCTAATGTCTTCTCATTTTTCATGGCCTCCATGGCCACACGTGCTTTAAATTCTTTGGAATGCTTTTTCTTCTTCATTTTTCTGACCTCCTGCTTGGTGGTATTTTACCACTTTTTTCCACCTTAACCAGTGGTCTGAATTTAGGGGAGTATTATATGATATGTCTGCATTATCTGGTAAAGTATGAAGTATAATTCATTTATTAAATATTAACTTCATACTTTACCAAATGAAGGAATATGTCACTTAAAGAATCTGTACGCATTAAGATGTTGCAATTATTTAATGAAAAAAAGTGTTTAACAATTAAAACTCTTGAGCAACATTTCAATTGTTCCGTTACCTCCATCCGGAGGTTCT
>JAYEJI010000173.1:0-8053 GCA_034660515.1 Fidelibacterota bacterium | reverse complement strand
ATATAAAAGCAATCACAAAAGGTATTGTGAAATTTGGTGAGTATCTTGCTGGAGAAAGCGATTTTAGGGATTTTTACGTTATTGGATTTTATGTAGATACTAATGACTCATATCAGAAATATAACCTTTTAGATCCTGAAATACAAAACGGCATAATAATAGGCAATATATATGAAAATCCGGAGTTGATGAAAAATGATAGATAAACGCAAAGAAGCAATTATGTGGGTGAAGGCGCTTATAGGTGAGATAGAAGGGACAGATTTAGAGTATGCTGGCTGGTACGACATAGTTCCGCATAAGGATTATCCAGACTCACCTTTGAGCACAGACGAAAAATGGGGCATAGAAGAAGGTGCAATACAAATGTTACGACGGCTATTTGACATAAAAGATGAGGAGTTATATAATAGCGATGAAGGAGATCAATGAAAAAATGAAGATAAAACTGAATAAACTAACATGGTGTGGTATGGACGAATTAGATCAACTAGTGTTAGAATTAAGAGAATTAGAGAAAGAAAAAACAAAATCAAGTTTAGATTTAGGAATAAAAGAAATAGAAATATTATACCTTTTGACTTCTCTCGATTACAAAAATCGCTTAAAAGGACAAATAGAATGTGAACTAGATTTAGAAGAAAGGGGTAAGAAGAAAAATGACTAAGAAATATTATGGGATTGTTATAGATAATATTCAGATGAATCAAATGACACTTATGGGTGCTATTAATCTAATGAATAAAATTACATCTATTTGTGATCACTATAATTACTGTATGACCTATAGAGATCAATGTACGCATGACTGCATATTAGTATTTCGAAGAATAGAAGAAAAATGAATGAAGAAGAACAAATATGTAAAAACTGCTATTTTGAAGATAGTGTAGATTGCCCAGTACCCTTTGAAGTTCAAGGACAGCTATCTTCGCAAGGCACTTTTTACTGTCCTTTCTGGGTGGACAAGAACGAGGTGAACGAAGTATGAAGATAGAAATAGACACGAATAAGGACTCATATTTAGATTGACAACGAAGACTTAGACAGAAGGAAATAAGTTTATATACTCATAATATTATGTACTATTATGACAACTATAAATACTTCGAAAGAAGCATATAAAAAAGTGTTAAGTAAAAAGCGAGAACTAGAAGAAGTAGAACAGAGAGTTATATCGACAGCGAAAGCGTTAGATGCATTATTGAGGATTTAGGTAAGATCTTATATATATCATATATATTTTTCTTATCCAAAAACTCATTTTCTATCTTTTCTTTTTTAATTTAATCCCTCTTTAGCCGTTTCTCTAAGCGAATCTTCTGCCTCTTTCCATACTATACTATGTATATATGCAAAACATTGCGTTAGCCACTCGATGCATAGTGGCTCTTTAGTGATTTAGAAGGATATAATCAGCTTAAAATGTACTAATATATCTTACCCTAAAAGTATATAAACGGACAAAAATAGAAAGCTTTATATACTCTTATAATAATATATTATTATAAGTAAAAAACAAAAAGGTGAAAAAGATGGGAGCGATAGAAGAAGAAATAATGGGGTATAAACTCGAGCGAGTAAATCTCAAGAACGAGTATGGTGAGCATGTTCATTTCGTGCTTACCGGAAAGAGAGGCGCAAAGTACGACCTTTGTGAAAATGGCAAACAACTCTATTTTGTACGGAATGGAGAAGGAAACGTTGTGGGACTAAAAGGAAATTATACCTTCTCAACATCGCGAAAATATATAGACATCGTTGGGGCAGGATGTTTTATCCCGGAAGGTAAAAACTAAAATGAGTTTAAATGAAATAATCCGGAGATTGAATAAAGAGGAAAAGGAATACCGAAAAGTAGGTGATTTAGAACGAGCAGGGCATACTCGTGGCGTAGCGAATACTCTTGTAGCTATATTGTGGGATAAGGAGGTGAAATAAAATGGATTTTGTAGAGGATATGATTTTGAGACAGTATGAGAGAGCAGGCGGACTCTATAGTCTGGCTGCTAGATTAGTTAGGGAAGAAGAAGAGGAAAAGGAGGCGAACAAGCAATGAGAGCAATAAACAAAAACGCAAAGAAGGTTATGGATGCGCTAACGGCAAAGTGTGAACATCTCGGGGACCATGACAAATTCCACACAGAAGGGCCATTTATGGATGTGGTGGTTGAATGCATAGATGGCTGCGACTTTGGTCCTATGTTCTCTGTAGCACACTACTACGAGCAAAACGGTGACCTTATGCGTGACCCGGAAATGTGTTTCGTTAAGGGTGGGGATGGTGAATATTACCCCTATTATTACCGGCTGGACGGACTAGGCATAGAGCGATTCGCACTGACTTTTGATTATGAGGGTAATATAGAAGGGATACGGAAATCAGAACAAGGTGAACAGGCAGTCTTCGCGGGAAAGTGGATGATGAGTATAAAGCGGCAACAGGGGCTGGTGATGTGAAATGATAAAGAATAAGTTGCAACGCTTTAACGGTGACAGAATAGGCTATAAAGTAGTTACAATAGAGCTTAAATCGCTGGGCTTACGCAGAAATCCAAACATATTAACATATCCTATTAGTGAATGGTATATCTTACCGGATGATTGGATAGAAGAAGGCAAAGGTGATTGGGGCGGTATGTGGTTGTCAAGGGTGCCATCAACAGCAAAGAGACTTAAATTATACATGAGAGAAAAGCACAATACGGAATGCAGAATCTTCAAGTCCTATATAGGGCGTGATTTGTTCCATAATTCATATCGTGTCAAGACGGACAAAGTGAAAATGTTTGAGGAACTCATATTTTGACTAGTTTTATCCTATTTCATACTATATCTTTATATAGTCCCTTCTCTTTTTTTTACAAGTATGTTAAAAATGGAGTTAAAAGAGGTAAATCCTAAAGACTTAGTGCCGAATGATTGGAATCCTAATGTGCTATCCGAATTAAAATATAAGGCACTTAAGAATTCAATAAAAGAATTCCCTGAAATATTAGAAGGGCAACGAGTAATCGTGCGACAGCATCCAGTGAAAAAAGATAAATACGAGATATTGAATGGTGAGCATAGATGGAGAATTGCATCGGAATTAAAATTCAAAACCATCCCCATAGGTGCAATAATCGAACCAAATGATAACAAAGCGAAACTAATTTCATTAGCACTCGCAAATGTCGGCGAAGAGGAGTATGATAGGAAATTAGGAGTAATCAATAGCATACAGAAGGAATTGGATTTGACATATATCGCAAATCTTATCGGTGAGGACGCAAATACCCTTATGACGCTTATAGACGAAATGAATATAAGTACGGAATCACTAGCGGAAGTATTTGAGAAATATGAAAGTTCTGATGATTCAAGTGGTGAGGAAGAGAAAGTAGAGGATTATTTTGATATCCTTGACATTAATCCAAGCGAGGCAATAAAAACGGAGATACCATCGGTCATAAAAGTATCCGTTAGCGGCTATATCCGGAAAGCACTTCAGAAAGGATTAGAGGGCGGTTATGAAACCACACAGAGCATTATAGAGAAATCATGTAAGCTGTTTGTAGAACAGGACACCCAAAGTGTTATAGAGAAGTCATCTAAGCTGTTAGGAGAAGAAAAAAGATGAAATATATACCTAAAGCGCCCATTGCTAGGATAATACACGATGCAGGCGCAGAGAAAGTAAGTGAAGGATTGGTAGAAGAAATAGGGGATGCTATGGAGAGAATGGCGTTTGTAATGGCGAAAAAGGCGATTGTTGTTGCGAGATTCAGAGAAGACATTATCGTTAGGCGCAAGCATCTGCAGTCAGCCCTATCTATCGAAAAAAAGGATAAAGAATGAACAAAAAAGCATGGGTGAATCGCATCCAAAAAGAATACGATAAGATATTTGTTTCCTTTTCAGGTGGTAAAGATAGTGTAGCCTCTCTCATTTTCGCATTAGAGAACTTTGATAGAGACAAAATAGAAGCTTTATGGGTAGATGTAGGCTATGATTTCCCTGAATTATATCCCTATATCCTTTTTTATTTAAATAAAGCAGATATTAAACTCAATATATTGAAAATACCGACTCCTTTAGATCAATTAGCACAGATATTTGGTAATTTGTCACATCGCACCCGCTGGTGTGGTCCGGAAGGCAAATTCATTTCCATTTCCCATTTCTTCGATAATCTCTCAAAACGTAAGAGCTACATCTCTTTTGAAGGGACTCGATGGGACGAAAGTCGAGCGAGAGAAGGCAGGGCATATTTCTCTGATGAAACAGAATCATTTGTCTCGAATCCTACCTTCAGGCCGGTGTTAGACTTTTCCAATCGCCATGTGTGTAATTATTGTTTACAAAACGGCTATCCTCTCATTTCATCATATCGTTTCTTTGACCGCAGTGGTTGCTATATCTGCCCGGAAAATACCCTTTCTGGATGGGGACTATTACGTACTTTATACCCTAATTTATTCAAAAAGCATATTCAGTTCCTTAAATGCGCTGCAAGAAACGAGAAATGGAAGAAATACTATGCGAAGCATGATGTTGAACGTATAACTAAACTGACAGTAACAAACAAAACTTTTATCCCTCCCTATACTGCTGGTTATGTCATCTCACCGTTAATAGAGAAAGAGACGGGGATAAGAGTGGCAAAAATACGTGACAATCCAAATTATACATTCGAGGATGCTATAGAAAATTCAAATATATCCATAGACTGCAATATCATTAAAACACCACAGCCGGACAGACATAAAGCATTATTAGACAATCTAAAAAAATGAGACAAATTAAAGGGCCAGAACGGGATTATCATAAACTCGCATATTACGAATATCTTGAATGCCGCAACATACATGAGGTCGCTCGCCGCCTCAATCGCTGTAGACAATCAATACACAGTTGGGCGACTACTTTTGAATGGGAAAAGCGGGCTAAGCTTCACGATTTAGAAGTATGGAAAAAAACAAAAAATAATCTTATTAATGATAAAGTAAAACGCAATTTGAAACAGATTAAAGATTTAGAGACTATAGACACGATAATTGATTCACTCCCAAAGTCTTTATTCATTCAAAACGAAAAGGGGCAATTGTTGAATAAAGATAATCAAGTGATAGAACAACATGGCGGACAGCCTGTCTTAAAACTATCTCTTGAATCGTTATCTGATTTGGAACGTTATGTTAATACAAAAGTACGTCTTCAAGACCAGATACGTAAAATTGAAGGTGAACCGGATGTAATTGTTGATACTAAAGTAAACATAACAAACATAAGAGACACAGTAGAAAAATACAAAAAGGTATTAGATGAAATGGATAACGATTAAAAGCTTTATATACTCTTATATCCTATTATTATGTGGGGGTGCTCATCCACTCCCATTATCAGATGAGTGATAAAACGATGGTGGATAAAGAAGAAAAAAAGAAGTTGAGACTTTCAGAACAACAAAAATACCGCTTGGCGGAATTTCAATTTACTGTCGTTGACAATCAATATATACCATTTGAACCTACTCCATGTCAGGTAGCCTTCTTAATGCGTTCGGAATATCTAGAAGCATTTTTTGGGGGAGCAAGCCGCGGAGGAAAGAGTTTCAGTCTTTTAATGGCTGCATTGCAATATGTTTCACAGCCCGAATATGCGGCGTTATTACTTCGGCGCACATATACAGATTTAACTCTCCATAAGGCCCTTATGGATCTTGCGGATAATTGGCTTATAGACACTGATGCAGTCTGGCATGAGAGGACTAAAACATGGGTATTTCCATCTGGGGCAACATTGACCTTTGGCTATCTGGAGAATGAACGCGATAAATACCGATATAAAAGTTCCGATTTTTCTATGATTGGATTTGATGAATTAACTGGCTTTACAGAGAGTAAATATACGTACATGTTCTCACGACTCACACGTGCTGAGGGATCCTCATTACCTTTACGAATGCGATCAGCGTCAAATCCCGGCGACATGGGTCATTGCGTACCATATGGCAGGGTTTTAACAATAAATGGGTGGGTGGACATTGCAGATATTAAATTAGGGGATTGTGTTTATACTGTTCTTGAAAGTGGGACATTATCACTTAGAAAAGTTAAGCAAACATATAAAGAATTGTACCAAGGAGATATGGTAACTATTCTAGGGCGAGGTCTATCCATAATTTGCACCCCAAATCACAAAATTGCAAAAGTAAATGGTACTGAGCATAAACAGAATACGGTATTTAGCTTGGTGGCGTTTAATCATCTCCCGGGGCAGGCGATATTATTTAGAAGTGTGGAATGGGAAGGAGAAGCAATAAAGCAATTTATACTCCCCAAATGGTATATGGGACGTAAATTAAGAAACTCCCAACCAAAAGAACTCCCCGGGGTACTTTATGCTTCACTAGTTGGGTGGATGCTTTCAGAAGGATGTACAATAGAACGCGATAAAGCAATTTCAATCGCACAAAGTAAAGAAAAAAACAAAAAAAAGATCAATACATTATTGCAGGATTGTGGTTTTAAGTTCTCTTATCATACTAAGCAGTTTGTAATTTATTCCCCAGATTGGTGGCATTACTTTTCACAATTTGGGCATTCACGAGAGAAATTTATTCCAACCGCGTTGAAGGCTGCAAATGTAAAGGAATTAAAAGCACTATTCAATGCTCTTATCGATGGAGATGGGCACTGGGACAAGCTTCAACAAAGTGGACAATACTATACGATTTCAAAACAGTTATGTGATGATGTAATGGAGATTGCATTTAAATTAGGCTATATTGTCT
The DNA here is from genome assembly GCA_034660515.1 of Fidelibacterota bacterium. Classification (GTDB taxonomy): domain Bacteria; phylum Fidelibacterota; class Fidelibacteria; order Fidelibacterales; family Fidelibacteraceae; genus M50B103. The sequence continues at coordinate 1,275 of JAYEJI010000173.1, read as the reverse complement.
CATCCCATAAAAGACAAAGGCCCAATCGGGTCGGATTATCGTATTGTGTAAATTTCAAGATGCATAAAAATAAAGGCACAGAAGTATTAACTAACCATCACATATATAATGTCCAAACAAAAACTAAACGTAAGAGTAACATAAAAAACCGTCCCTATGATGGGTATGTATATTGTATAGGTGTGGAGGATACGCATAATTTTATAATTGAACAAAATGGGTGTGTATGGATTAGTGGAAATTCATGGGTTAAGACCAGATTTATTACTCCTTCAAAAGAGGAATTAAGAAAGAATAATATGTTTTTTCAACCCGCATATCTTGAAGATAATCCTTATATAGATCAAAAAGCATACATTGAATCGCTTAATCGTTTGGATCCCATTTCACGAGAACAATTACGTCACGGTAATTGGGATATTGAAATTACAGGCAATTTTTTTAAACGTGAGAGTTTTGATATTGTCCCTTCCCCCCCTCCTGCTCTACAAGTGCGATACTGGGATATGGCTGCATCCGTACCTAAAAAAGGTACTGAGCCGGATTGGACAGTTGGCGCTTTAATGTCCGTATCACATGGCATCTATTCTATCAAAAGTATTATTCGTTTCCAGAAGACCCCAGCAGATAGCGAAAAGATAATCAAACAGACTGCAGAAATAGATGGTATAACAACACGAGTATTTATGGAACAGGAACCCGGTGCATCCGGTCTGATAGCGATAGATCACTATGCGCGTGAAGTCTTGCAAGGTTATGCATTCACAGGCATTAAGAGTACTGGCTCTAAAGTAGTGCGTGCACAGCCCTTTTCAGCGGCGGTTGAAAACGGCAATGTAAAGATATGTAAAGACTGTCAATGGATTGAGGATATGCTGTATGAACTCGTGGCATTTCCTACTAAAGGGATACATGATGATATAGTGGACGCTTTAAGTGGAGCTTTTACTGAGTTAAATCAAGGTAAGACAGGAAAAGCAATACCCGCTTCTGCTATGTCTGTGCCCGGTAGCGTGATACCTGATCTAGGCGGGAGTGGGGATATACCAGGACTTTAGTTCATGGTTTAGATCCTTAGCTTTTGGTTTATACGCTTTCATTTATATATATTAAAATGGAAAAGAGGTAGAAAGAAAATATTAGGAAAAGAAATGAACAAGAATAATGACAAGAACAAAACGGATATATAATAATCCAAGATTGAAGAAGACCCCTCGTTATAATTTAGATGATAAAAAATGGCATATTATTGTTGGTATGCCATATACTCGCCGA
>JAYEJI010000172.1:0-1790 GCA_034660515.1 Fidelibacterota bacterium | reverse complement strand
GGAATCAATGAATTCGGCTACCATGCGAGATACAGACTTCCCACGGCACTTTGCCTCTATCTTGGCCTTCCGCACAACAGTCTCATCCATTCGCAATGTCAATTTAACATTCATGACGTATATTATAATTTCTTGTATACGTCAAAGTCAAGTGCTTTCTCTGCGAACGACTAGTTTCACCTGCTGAAGGGCTTGATTGCACTGGACTTATGGATTTAATCAAAACTTAAAAGAAAGCACTGACTTTTCGGAATTCACCGAACCGCCCTTCAGTCAGGTGCAAACTTTTGTTATGCCAACACAATGTTAATATTAATGTTAAACGTATTTAAAAATATACTTTTTTCATACCTTTTCTATTAATAAATCCAAACTCAAAGCATCATTAATTTCATTTAACTGGCTTAATTTCTTATCCGTATTTGAATGAGTAAATACAAAAACGCCGTGGCCTGCATCTGACCAGTTATATTTATCTTGCCTATGTTTCTTATCTGAAACTATTGGGAATCCATACATTTGAATATCAAGAGATTTAACTTTATCGAATCCTATTTTTCTTATTATTTCTACCATCGTGTCTGCCACCTTTGGCAAACATATCTCAACTCCATCTGGAAATATAGCTTTTATTTTAGATCTACTTGACGGCTTCTTCGGCTTGGTAACTGTTGCTGAAAATGGTTTTGTTGGTTTTGCTTTGATTGCTGTGCTTGGGGATTTGATTATACTGCCTACACTTGTTTGAAGGGATTTTAAAAAATTAAGGATTTGAATTGGTGTTGGTTTAAAGCCACAAATGCTTTCTACTTTATCCGATATAACATCTAATAATATTTCATCTTTTTCTTCAACAAGTTTTTCCCAAGCAACAGGGATATTAGCTTTCGCCTGTCTTTCTTTTGAGACATTTTTATAATCTTCTCTGGCATTATCTAATGCACAACCACTTATTACATTACCATATAACAAATAGCGTTCTAAACGGTATGAAGATTCATGAACTTCACGTTCTATCAAATCCAGTTTATATACCCTACGTTCATCGTAACTTCCAACTTCTGCTGGCAAATAAAAATGCCACTCCTTTCCATCTGTAACTATTGCAAATGGAACTCCAGTATGAAATGCGTATTCAAAAAGTTGTTTATCTGCTCCAAGTGTATTCCCTGGTTGTTTTACTTCTATAAAAATGACTGGTTTATTCTTATGAGCGCATAATGCAAAATCTACACGGCGACCTTGAATATTATATTCGGGAATAACTAATTGAGTGTCATATACTGGCCAATCAAGAGCAGACAAAAGACGTAATACAATACCTTGAGATATTGATTGCTCATTGGTGTATTCCATATTCTTCAGTTTTTTTTGAATATCAGGAATATGATTTTCTAATGACATTATTAATCCTTATTTTTTAAAGGCATAACGACAAGGTCAGCCGCCGCTAACCATGCGGGGCTTTGAACTACGGAATAGCACTCAACGATACGCGGAGCAACGCCTTCCAAAATTAACGACACGGGTTAGCGGTCTGCTGGAGTAACTGGTTCGCAATTACTATACATTGAACTGAGCCAAAAATTCAGTTGGATCGAAAACCTTCAGGGCAGACCCAGCGAAGTCCTTCATATTTCTGGTAACAATAGACTCAACCCTAGCCAGTTGACCAGCTTCGTTCAACACTGCATCCTCGAAATCGCGGATATTGCTGTCGAGAGCACGCTCGATGACGGGCCTGTTCACAGTAGCGATTTCAAATAGGCTGACAAGTTTCCACAAAGCCT
>JAYEJI010000171.1:0-8071 GCA_034660515.1 Fidelibacterota bacterium | reverse complement strand
CCGTCATCTAACAAGTATTGATTTCTAATATATGGGGGATTCTCGTATGAGACACCATGTGAGGCCATCTCATTACCGGAGGTATCGATACTGATGAACATCAAGGAGTCATAATACTCCCACATATCATTATTTCTAACGGATTTTGTTGCCAGAATTGAGTAGTTATCATTGCCGTCGGGATAAAGTCCAAGCACATTGATTTCCGTATCACTTTCCTCCTCAACAGCTGGAGAAGAAGTGCAAGCTGAAATTCCGATCAGAGTAATAAACAAGGGCAAAAAAAAGCGAAAAATTTTCATAATATCCTTTAATGTTACGGAATGAAAATAATTAAATAGCTTCCTTTTTACAAGGTTTTCATTATATTACTTTCCAGCGAAATAAAGGAAAAAAGTGAAAAAATCCCGCATAATGGTTCTTATTGGCATCCTTATAATGAGCCTTCCTCTTTTAGCGGGAAGTGTATCGGGTTTTATCTCTAATCTCGAAGATGGTGAGCCTATTCATTATGCCAATGTCTTCCTCGAAAATACCACTTTGGGTGCGGTTTCCAATGCGGATGGATATTATATTATTCTGGATGTACCTGACGACACGTATACTTTGACCGTTTCCGTGATCGGATATAAACTGGAAAAACGGGATATCAATGTTGCTGCCACCGCCCGGGTCAAAGTACATTTTGACTTGATCCCGGAACAGATCGAGTTGGAAGAGGTCATTGTTACCGCAGAACGCGAGAAATTCAGACAAGAGATCAAAATAAGCTCGATCACGTTGAACCAGACCCAATTGCGTACTGTGCCGGTGTTGATCGAGGCTGATCTTTTTCGCGCTCTGCAAATGCTGCCCAGTGTCAGTACAGGCAGTGATTTTTCTTCTGCGCTTTATGTGCGTGGCGGATCACCCGATCAGAATCTTATTCTCCTGGATGGTATTACAGTTTATAATCCTTACCATTTCGGAGGGATCTTTTCCACTTTCAATACGGATGCTATTAAAGAAGCTGAATTCATTGCGGGTGGATTTCCGGCAGAATATGGTGGGCGAATGAGTTCCATATTGGATATCAAGAACAGAGAAGGAAATTCCGAGGAGTTTCATGGTAGCGGAAATGTATCGCTTTTATCAAGCAAATTACTTCTTGAAGGTCCGATCCCGCATGGATCTTTTATGATCTCCGGCAGACGCACTTATTTCGATGCTATTTGGGAAGCCGCCCGACAGGGTTATAATTTATTTGCGGACTATCCGTTTGATGTTAGTTTCCCCTATTATTTTTATGACTTTCAAGGCAAGGTCAATGTTGATATCAATGATCAGCATCGTACCACGCTCAGTGGATTTTATGGGAATGACGTTCTATGGTTCAAGGAGGAATTCAAAGAAGGAAATCCGGGGGAAGATGGATACCGTCTGGATTATTATGGTGTGGACTGGACTTGGGGTAACAATACGACCAGTCTGAAACACCGCTGGCTGGTCCGTCCGGATCTGATCGCAAAGTTCTTTGTGGCAAGAAGCCACTTTCATTTTGATGTCGATTTCCTGATCAAGAACGAGTATTATAACATTAATGGTGAAGATACAACAGATTTCAAGAGCCACCAGGCATTAAAGATCTATGATTATATTACCGATTGGTCCGAAGGCCTGGATATGACCTGGTTGATCAATAAAAAGAATACCATGAAATTTGGTGTATTCCATAAAGATATTGATTTCAGCCTCGGTGCCGATCTCAATGAACTCTCATTATTGGACAGCGTGAACCACTCCCGTGAATGGGGTTTCTATGTCCAAAATAAATACCGGCCGTCACCGCTGTTCATTTTTGAGCCGGGTTTACGTATGACCCGTTACACCAATACAAAAAAATGGTATCCGGATCTACGAATCAAGGGAAAAATTCTTGCTACAGATAAATTGGCATTCACCCTGGCAGGAGGTACGGTCTATCAATTCCTGCAAACGGCGAATTTTGAAAATGAATTGGTCCGTTTTATTGATCTTTGGTTTCCTACAACATCCGAACAGGAACCAAGTAAGGCAACCCACTTCAATGCAGGTCTGGAGTATTGGCACAATAATATCCAATTCACATTGGAAGGATATTATAAAAAATATGATCATTTATTGACCATGAGTGAAGATATCGGCGGAGCGACACTCATGTCCTTTATTGAAGCCGAAGGATACTCCTATGGAATAGAATTTCTTGTAAAAAAAACAACCGGAGACCTGACCGGCTGGGTTGGTTATTCTTATATGAGCACCAAAAAACGGGAAAGCGAAGCCGGCGGGTGGTATCCGCCGAAATACGACCGCACGCACAGTCTGAATGTTGTAGCAAAATATGATATTGATAAGCGCTGGTTCTTCTCATCTTCTCTGGTTTGGAGTACCGGTAACCCTTATTCGCAGATCTACGGAAATTTCCATTATACCAACCCATTGAGCGAATGGAGTTATATCGATCGTATGGAGATCTACGGTGAACGGAACGGAGAACGCTACCCGCCGTATTTCCGCTGGGATATAGGTGTCAATCGTCGCGGGAAGCTTTTTAAGCAAAAAGCTACCTATTATTTTCATGTGCTCAACGTGACTAACCACGCGAATGTTTTTCTCTATCTCTATGAGAAGCGCGATGCGGAATTTGATCCCGAGACCAATACCTCAGTCATTTATCGTCGACCGGTCACAATGTTCCCGATCTTACCAACCTTTGGTGTGGAGTTTTCATTCTAATGAAAAAATTTCAAAACATAATTTTAGCTATACTGTTCATTTTGACTATGGTTGCTTGTTCCGATTGGGAAAGAGTGGTCATTCATCATGATCCCTATCTCAATATTTATGCCAATATCAGTGTTGCGGATCCGGATCTGAATTTTGCCCATGTCTACCGCACCACCGGTTACGGTGAACCGGATCGCTATGAGCTGGATAGCATTATTTATCATGAATTCTATAATGAATCATCCGGCGACACCATTACTTATCAAACCCTGTATATTGATACGGCCTATGCGGTCAATAATGCTAAAGTGTATTTCCTGCACAATGCCGACACCATCCATTTTTATGAACGCATGCAGGGTATTTATGAAATCGTAGATACAAATGTGAATATCATTACGAGTGATATCTATGATCTTTATGTTGAAACAGCTGATTTTGGTATAGCAACCGCCAGTGAAGAAGCTTTACCGCCGGTGAATTGGAACAATACCCCACAAGATACCGTTTGGATCTCTCTCTCCGATCCGACGGACACCTTGTTTTGGGGCAATATCGGCGGTGCCTATGATGTTAAATTCTATTATGTATATCGAAGCGATTGGGGAAATTATAGGTACGAATTCGAAAGTGTTCAGGTGCGTGACGCTTTCTGGGCATATGATACAAGTGATTACGATATACTTTTTAATCAGGATCCCTTCGCTCAATATCTTAACGCGGAATATTATCCGGATACTCTGGAGTTGGACGTCTCCATCGTTGCCTATTCAGATTCCTATCTTGATTATAAAAGTCTTGAACAAAAGGATCTTCTCACCGGTTTTATCCGTTATCCCACGATCAATGATTTCCGTATAAATATTGATAATGCTTTGGGTGCCTTTACTTCGATGTCCATTTCGGATGAACGGGTTGTGATGTTTGTGAAATAGAACCGTAAGCCGTGAGACGTAAAATGTGAAACGTAATATAAGAAGTAGGGGTTGGACATGTCCAACCCTTTTTAATTTATGTCAGTTCATTAACCCCGGATTTAAACCCGGGGCTACTGATATTACCATATAATTTATTTCACCAGCAATAATTTCTGCGAACCCACAGGTATTCCATCCACCTGCATAACTGCAACATAAACGCCGCTGGAGGCATTCCCGCTATGCCAGCTAAGAGCGTACTCTCCAGCTGTGTGCGGAGCATCTGTCAGGGTGCTTATGCGCTGCCCAAGGATATTAAAAATACTTATCTTCACATCCGCGTGTTCATGAATATTATAATGCAATGTTGTCTGTGCATTAAATGGATTGGGGTAATTGGGGTAAAGTTGATATGTTTCGGGAATGATATCTATAAAAGGCTCAATAGGATCATCGATCTTAATTGCTTCTAATGCATCAAAATAAATTATTCGATCGGTAGACTGTTCGGGAGCGTAGAACATCAGAGCGTCCAGGGTAATAAAATCTGCATCGATCGCACCATCACCGTTGGAATAGTTTGTCCATAATTCAGCAGAATCAAGTCGCACACTGTAGCTGTGCCAGTTGTTATCTCCAATGATAGATAGGCGTATTGAACTTTCAAGTTCATTGTTTTCGTCATCAACCAAAACAGCAACTTCCATACTGCTATGGTTTGTTCTTAATGCAAAACGGATCTCTCTGGCTCTGGGTAATTGCACATTATTTATTGGAGCCCCGCTGCCGGAGAGCAAACGGATCTTCCAATTTTCGGAACTACCGGCATCATCCTTGAGCACGATTTTAAGAGCTTTATCGTCTAAAAACGATGTTTCACTTGTGGTGTCAGACCAGGATTCACTTGAGATGCCTTTTGATGAACCGCTGTAATTAGGTTGGCGATAGAAATGCCCCAAGTCATCTTCAAAATTATCCAGCACCAGAGAATCATCAACCTGAAGAAAATTCTCACGCAGAATATTCCATAATTCTGTATGCTCTTCATCGTAACCCAGTGCCCACATACCGGTACCCATCAGATCATAAGAAAAAACAAGTTTTTCTTTTGCATCGAGGGCTTGTGCGTCATTGCACCAGGCTTGGTACCAGTCGTCTCCGCTTTGATAGTATGTCCAGGCATCTTCATATTTGCTTGACCATTGACGACCATAACTTGTATAATAGTTTTTTGCAGAAGCATAGACCACAGATGAACCTGTAGCCAATGTTGTTGCATTTACAGTTGCACGTTGCGAATAGGAGACTTTCCATTTGTTTCCATAATAAGGAAGTCCCAGGATCAATTTAGATTTATCACAGGAACCATATCCGTTACTGCTGTTGATTAGGGTTTGTTCGAGATTGTAGGTCGAACCGGTAATGGGTGCACAAGGACCGGTCGTAGAAGCACCGTTCCACCAGTAAGCATATCCCATGATGAAAACATAATCACAGGCATCGACCAAACCCGGCAGGTCCCAACCGCTCCAGTTTACGGCGGGTCCGGCAAACGAGATCTCCTGTTCCGATCCAATATTTGTTTTAATATAATTAGTTAATCCCTGCATGAAAGAATTCATCGGCGCACCGCGGTCGGCGGTTTGCGGTCCTTCAAAATCAATATTTACTCCGTCAAGATTATAGGTATTGATGATAGTCGCAACATTTTGATAAAAATTCTGAGAAGCTGTTGGATTGTTTATAAGTGCATGAATATCATCATCGTTAAATTCGATTACGCACATGATAAGTTTGACTCCATTCGCGTGCGCGGTATTCATCATGGTTAGCCAATCATTTGGCCATCCGGCAGGGTAACCTGTAATATTTCCCGCTGTTGTTACGGTAAAGTCAAATAAAGCGATATGTGACAGAAGCGAATAATTAAAATAGGGTGGGGCGGAATTGCGCTTCCAGTCCGGCAGGTATCCGAAAACGGCATGTGTGGGCCCCGGATTGTTTACATTGCGTTCCTGAAGAGGATCCACAGCCGTTACCGTATTTTTGTAAAACAATTGTTGATCAGGATCATTGAGATGGGCTTCCCACTCGACCTGATGGATACTTTTAAAACCGGGATCCTGTGCAAAAAGTATAACAGTAAATATGAATACAAAAAAAGGAAGAAGATATTTTTTCATTTAACCGGCCCGCCAAAGAGATGTGCTTGATTCCTTTTTCTGATGATAAGTCTCGCTTCCGGGACCTTCCTTTACACCGGATTCCAGTGGTGTGCTTTGGGTGGCTTTAAGAAGATCTGATTGCTTAAGTCCGGACCGGGTATGGTATAGTTCGGGTATATTAAAGGAAAGAATGAATCGATCATAAAACTCGGGATCTTTTTGAGGTAAAATAAATCCTTTTGAGGTCAATCCTGTTTCCGGATCAAATGCAGCAATATGAGGCCGTCCGCATTCACCATCAGGATATTTACTTGAATAGACTACCCATTTCCCATTTGATGACCATGAATGATAGCTTTCGGTTTCTCGAGTATTTACAGAGTTCAGCAGATAGGATCTTTTCTCTTTAATATCGTAGATCGCAAGATCGGAAATATTTCTAAAGATGGAGAATACGCCGAAATCATAAAGTGTGAACATTAAATAACGGCCATCCGGTGAGATGCGTGGAAATGCAATTGAACGATCTAACGAAACGGCATCAATAATCGTTTCGGGTTTTGACCATTGATGAGTATCAATATTGAATTCGATCTTCATCAAGTTGTATTGAATTTTTGTAAGGTCATTATGGTTTTTTGCATTTAAGACATTTGCCCGACAAAAATAAATACTCTTCCCATCCGATGACCAGCTGGGATAGGATTCCCAATATTGACTGTTGAATACAGATGAGTCAGTATAAAATACATTATTTTCAATATCATATACCACAAGATCCGATTTACTGTCCGCGCCATTGATAAGGTGAATACTGGACTGATTTACATCCCGTCCATTAACTGAATTCGCGGAGAAGACGATATAAGCGCCATTGGGATGCCATGAAGCATAGCCAACACCTTTATACAGATCGTATATCCTGGGTGCCAATTTGCGGATTTCATCACCTTGGGCAATGTAAGTACCGCCTGCCTGCCCGGTTCGGGCATGGAACATGAAATTCTCTGCATTGTTGGAAGAAACGTGATGACAGTTTACACAGCTGTTATCCAAAGTGGAATTTTCAATGATGGTTCTCTGCTTGAAATTTGTCAGATCACGCTCATAGAGTCCCATTTGTTTCCAAGAACCTGTTTGCGGGTGAATAAGACGATAACTTAAATATTTATCAATAGGCTCATCCGAAATATAATGAGTGATGCCCGGGTAATGCTTCCATTTCGTTTTTACCTTAACAAACACGTCAACTTTGATCTCATTGCCTTTTACGGTATTTAATAGTGTTGACCATTTCCGTTTGGGTATCCGGATCTTATTACTGTTTGAAGAACAGGTAAACCCTTTAGCATTTTCAGGGGAGAATTGTACTTTAAATCTGCTTCCGGTTTCTTGAATTGAAAAATTCATAGGAGCAATATTACAAGGTATGATCAATTGTTTGTATTCGGGGTAAATATTGATCTCACGATTAACCATCGTCGCTTTTTTTTCATAAGATGAACAGGAAGACAATAACAATAATATAGCCAGTACGGGGATCAAATATTTTTTCATGATGTCCTCCGGGAGAAATCGGTGAAGAACCAATAGAGCAGGTACATCCCTTTATATTTTTTTTCATAATTTGCCAAAACGGCTTTTTTATCATTGGAAAATTGCGAACCGAAATCAACAAAAGCCATAACGGTTTTTTGATTGCTGCTGATCCCATTCAAGTCGATCTTCTCGTTTGGGTGTCCAAGCTGATAGATCAGTAAAGCCTCCTGATAGTGTTTTGGAAGCTGGTCATATCCCAGTTCAGCAAGAACCAAAACATTGTCAGCCAGGAAAGCAGGTTGTTTATCCAAAAGATGGTATGCACAAAGATAATTAAAGGCCAGAGAATTCCGGACTTGTTGTTCCAATACGGAAAGTAGATTTTCCGAAGGATCATAAGAAATGATCTTTGTTTGCAAGGGTTGCAGTTTCTTAATATCAGTAAATTCACTATTTAGTGCTTTGGGATCATCTATCATCTTTATATGGCGTTTTGCCCATTTCCGGTGAAAAAGTGTTTTTTTGAGCAAATTCAGGTATTTCTCAGCTGCGTTTATATGCCCATCAGCCATTAAACAGTTAACCATAAGTTTAGTGTATGAAGGAGTGACACCGTTAAAAACCAGTTCATCGACAGCTATGCGATGTGCCTTATCAATATAACCGATCTCGTAGTAATAATGACCGATGAACCAAAACTCATTA
>JAYEJI010000170.1:0-1807 GCA_034660515.1 Fidelibacterota bacterium | reverse complement strand
CATTAACGATCACCCAGTGGGTGATCGTTAATGCTTTCTCTTAAAAACATTATACCGACGGAGGCTTCTTTTTTCTACCTCATTTTTATCTTTCTATTTAGGTTTTAAGGATAATCCCCTAAATCCTAGATAGGAAATTAAATAGACGATTTCCAGTAAAAATAAGTTCATTTTAAAAAAACTTATTTTTCAGGGCAAATCAAAGTAACTCAAAAAGCCTTGCCGTGACAATTAACCACATGAGTTGTAAAATTTCAGACATTCTCAGACACCTCTTCCGTGAATTTTCGTTTCTTTATTTTTCAGTCTTACAATCACCTATCCGATAATGATCAACTTCGATTTTACATTTCGATACAACTCGAACACTTCATTCGTCACATTAATTATCTTACAAATCCACTTCCGTCCGGTTTTAACAATTTTTCCACACACATAAATAAACCGATACCGTATTGTTTTTACTGTCCATCGTCGAGATTCTTCACCAAAATAAAAAAGTTTCATCGCCTGCAATATATTGTATGCCAGGATCCCTATTAAAAAATAACAACGATTCATTTGAAAATCATGGCTCGGCGTATACTCACAACCTAACCCGTTCTTGACCTCTTTATTGTAATTTTCACTGTTCATCCGTCCATTATGTACCTCTAGCCATTCCATCGCATCTATCTCATTATTATTTGTCCCGATCACATGATAACATAACGGACTTGTATCAAATAAATCAGGATTTGGATTCGCCCATCTTAATACCAATATTCGCATCGCATTCCCTTTGTTCGTCACATACACGCTCTCGGCACACTCCGTCGCTATCTGATCCTGATATTTTCCCAATAACGGTTTCCATTCTCGCTCTTTTATTCCCGAAATACATACCTTAATAGCTTCATTCTTGTCTAAACTGATGTAATATTCTATTTCATGCTCATTGCAATACTCAAAAAGCTTATCCTGATGCCCCGCTGAGTCACTTCGAAATCTAAAAATCTTTTTTCCTGCTTTTTTAGCCTGTCTTACCGCTTTACGCAATTGATTCAATATCCCTGTCTGCGGACTGATATTTCCTCGTCGATAATCTACTGTATTACACACACCCAATTCCGAGACAAACCCCAACAACCCGCTAAATTGCTTACGCCCCTGATACGACCAGTTTGCACTTTGTTTTGCACTATCAAAATACGTTGCATCATTATCATATGTAAATTCCCATTCATCGCTATCTTTCATCATTTTAATCGTAAATTCTTCATTACTCTTTCTTATTCGCCCTGCATTTTGTTTGTCCTTCATAAACTCTCGATACGTATCCGCCCCCATCATTTGATCCCAACCTAACATATCTATCAGCCCTTGATCTGCTCGTAATATCTCAATATCTTCAACTCGTTCTCCACCTGCAATCATCGTCATGCACGCTGAATAAATCTTCTCACACGTCTTAATTGCTCTATTTCCTCCTCGTGGAAACCGTGATTTTATCATCTTATCTAGCCCATAATGCTTCATGCTTCCAACAATCCACCCTAACCCTGATCGCCCCGTCACTCCTTCTTTACTCATTTTTAACTCGACTTGTGATAAATTCTTTGGTATTTTCATTATTGCCTCCGTTTTTCACCCACTGGGTGATCGTTAATGCTTTCTCTTAAAAACATTATACCGACGGAGGCTTCTTTTTTCTACCTCATTTTTATCTTTCTATCTAGGTTTTAAGGTTCTATTCTAAATTTACTTCTAGCTTTTACCCTTTTGTTCCTTATCCACTGCTCAATTTCTGAAGACCTAAACCGCACAC
>JAYEJI010000169.1:0-8235 GCA_034660515.1 Fidelibacterota bacterium | reverse complement strand
CGTTCCGTCGCCGCCCGTTTTGCCGAAGGCAGCTTGGATCAACCCACCGGTGAGCACGTTGGTGAACAAAAGCAATCTTCACTAATTTTTTTCAATGAGTGTCCAAAAGTTGTTGACAGGTTCCGATACCTAATCTCAGAAGATGATTTTCATAATGTAAATAAACGGAGCAAGGTAGAAACCAATGATATCCTTTTTTCCATGATTGGGACAATAGGTCTTACTTATCTGGAGCAATCAGAAATAGTGGATTATGCCATAAAAAATATCGGACTTTTTAAAACATCACAGAATCCTGATTGGCGATATTATACGTTTTTGTGGATTAACTCCTATTTGGGTAAAGAATTTATTCATGAATACCGAAGTGGTAGTACTCAAGAATACATTGCTCTTGGTAGTCTACGTAGTATTGTTTTTGACGTACCCCCTCTGAATTTGCTTTTGGAGTTTAATAAGATAATTCATACATACTTTCAAAAGATAAAGAACAATATGCTTCAAATCTATACCCTCGAAAAGCTTAGAAATACGCTTTTGCCAAAACTAATGAGTGGTGAAGTGAAGGTGGAAATGGAGATGTGCAATGTCTGATGGTGGTTACTATGCAATCAAGGGATTTGAATTTCAAATAGACAAAACTATTCTGGAATTGTTCAAAGCAGATGACACCACTCCTGTTTGTCTTGAACAAATTCAAGATATCAATACAAACGATTTTGTAATGCAGGTGAAGTATAAAGAGACACAAAAATATACTCCTGCAAAGATAAAAGAACCTATTATTCAACTTATAAATGAGTATCAAGCATTTCCAATAAAAAAATATTATCTGTATTGCTATTTTAATAATGTTAAAGAAAAAAAGAGAAATTTTACAAGTAGTGAGATCGATAGAGTTTTAGGGAATAAAAAGGATGATTTTACCAAGCCTATAAAAGATGGTTTTCTTTCAAATTTTGAACTACATTTTTCAAAATCATTTCAAGAACAATTCATTCAAGCCGTAAAAATAATAAAATCAAATTTGAACTGTTCTAATTTCGATGAAGCTTTAGTTCATTATGGCAGCATTGCAAGCCATTTGAGAAAAATTGTTACAAACAATTTGGATATAAAAAACAGGACGTGTACTAAATCTGAAATTTTAGCAATAATCACTGGAAACCGTAAAACTGTATTTGATTCTGCTTATCGAATTTATAAAGGAAAACAACAATACATTGCCGAAATCAAAAGACGCCATTTTACTTATAGAAACATAGATAATTGGGAACGTTTTGTTATTATGGAGTTAAGTGGGTCAGAAGATGTTTCAGCTATCAAAACAACAGTGCTTAACATAAAGAAAAAATATTATAAGAAGCTCGTTCGAGGAATTAAGTCCGGAGCTCCTTATATCTATTTCATAAATATTTCCAAAGATAATCTTAAGGGATTAAAAACTGAGTTAATCGCTGAAAACAATATAATTAAAGACGGTTATGACTTTATGGATGCTGAGTTTTACACAAAAAGTCTTAAAGTGAAATCAACCATTAAAAATGAAATTTCGATAAAGTTCATTAACAATGAAGATAATTTAAAAGCGATGCTTGGTTGCGATTTGGGATGCACAAAGAAGATCTATCAATTTTATCATACTACCCCAATAGAGCTACCATTTGATATTGATACAGTAAATATTGAAATTAGTGAACTTTCGGAAATACAACAAATATTAAAATAGGAGATTTATTGTGACGGATGAAAATAAAAATATGAATGCAGAGGTTATTGCCGTATATCCCAATAAGGTAAAGATATCTGTTGACGACTTGAGCAAGTTTGTTTCAACGGACAAACAAGTTGAAAAGTTGAAAGTAGGGTCGTATTTGGAAATTGCTGATGACGATAACCATAAATTAATCGCAATTATTGAAAGTTACTCAATAGTAATTAACGAAAATAAGACTCCTGCACGCACCTATATTATAGAAGCAAACCCATTGGGTGTTATTGAGGACAATAAGTTTTCCCGTGGAGGTGATTCATTAACAATCCCACCTACGAAAGTATTACCTGCAAAACAGGATGACATAAAAGCAATCTTTAATGAAACCTTAAATGAAGGAGAACGCTTTTGTTTTTCTAAATTAGCTCAAAATATTTCAATTGATACACCAGTTAATGGAAATCGTTTTTTTAACAAACATTTCGCCATCGTTGGTTCAACAGGTTCAGGAAAATCGCACACTGTAGCTAAAATTTTACAAAATGCTATCAACAGTAAAACAGGTGAATATGATGGTTTGAATAATTCACATATTGTATTGTTTGATATCCATGGAGAATATAGCAAGGCATTCCCTAATGCAAATCATATAAATTCATCAAATATAAAAATCCCTTATTGGTTGTTTGATAGTGATGAATTAGGTGATTTGTTCATAGAGAGCAAAGAAGTCAATTCACATAACCAAGTTTCACAATTTCGATATGCAGTTACAGAAAATAAGAAAAAATCAAATGAAAAGTTTCCACAACATAAAATTTATTTCGACTCACCCCTTAAATTTAATATTGATGAAGTTATTAGGTATATAAAAAACATTAATAATGAATTAATAAATAAGAAGAATAATAGAAACCCAACTACAAAAACTCATGAAATAATTGAAAATAGAGTACCGAAGTATTTTGAAGAGGATTTAATATTTGAGAAAGTTAGTTCTGATTTTGTTAATGGGCCATATTCAGGAGATTTTGAAAGATTTGTTCTACGTTTAGAAACAATAAGAAACAATCCAAGATTGAAATTTTTATTTGAGCACAGTAACGACATAGAACTTGAGGATATTTTAAAACAATTCTTAGGGTATACTGAAAATAAATCAAACGTTACGGTTATCGATTTATCTGGTATACCCTTTGAAGTATTGAGTATTACTGTTTCACTTATATCAAGGATTATATTTGAATATGGATATTATTATAAAAGGATATTATCAGGAGAAATCGATTGTGAAACCCCTTTATTGCTTGTTTATGAAGAAGCTCACAAATATGTTCCTAAAAGTGATTTGGTTAAGTATCGTGCTTCAAAAACTGCAATTGAAAGAATTGCTAAGGAAGGTAGAAAATACGGAGTCACCCTTGGTATTGTAAGCCAAAGACCTTCGGAAATATCAGAAACCATTTTTTCGCAATGTAATAATTTTATTTCAATGAGATTAACAAATCCAGATGACCAAAATTATGTAAAACGATTGTTACCTGATTCTCTAGGCAATTTAACAGATACTTTACCTTCATTGAAAACAGGTGACGCATTGCTTATAGGCGATTCAATAGTTATGCCTTCAATTGTTACGATTGAAGAATGTACTGACTATATGCCATCTTCAAATGATATTAAATATATAGAAATCTGGAAAGAAAAATGGAAGGACGCAAATTTTAGTGATGTTGTTACGCAATGGAAAAAAATAATGACTAAAATCACCGAGTCACAAATAGAAAAATTTGCCATCGAACTCCTTGAAAAACAGGGTTACCAATGCATCTACGCCCCTTCCATAGCCCTGGACCTGTCTGCGTGCGACATACCGGAAAGGATCGTGCAATGAAAAACAATCTTCCTGATAAACAGTCAAATTTTCTTCTCTATACCGGAAACGACGGAAAAGTGAATATTGAGGTTTTTCTGAAAGACGAAACTGTCTGGCTTACGCAAAAGGCTATAGCTGAGCTTTTTTGTGTCAACATACCCGCCATCAGCAAACACCTGTCAAATATATTTGAAAACGGGGAATTGCAAAAGGAAGCAACTCTTTCCATTTTGGAAACAGTTCAAATGGAAGGGAACAGACGGGTCAAACGGAAAATGGAGTTCTACAACCTTGATGCCATTATTTCGGTCGGCTACCGCGTCAACTCCTACCAGGCCACACAATTTCGCATCTGGGCTACCAGAACCCTGAAAGAATATATCATCAAAGGCTTTGTTCTGGATGATGAACGGCTCAAGCAGGGCAAACAGGTTTTCGGTAAAGATTATTTTGACGAATTGCTGGAACGTATCCGGGAGATTCGGGCCAGTGAGCGACGCTTTTATCAAAAGATTACCGATATATATGCCCTCTCGGCAGATTATGATAATAACGCACCTATTACCAAAGAGTTTTTCGCCACAGTTCAAAACAAGCTACATTGGGCCATAACAGGAAAAACGGCTGCAGAAATCATTTATGATTCAGCAGATGCGACTAAAATTTACATGGGCCTGACCAACTGGAAACAAGCTCCTGACGGCAAGATTTTGAAATCTGATGTTTCCATCGCAAAGAATTACCTGAACGAAGCCCACATCAAGGAACTGAATCAAATCATTTCTGCTTATCTTGATTTAGCGGAAAACCGGGCACAACGGCAGATTTTGATGAAAATGGCTGACTGGATTGAATTTCTCCATAGTTTTCTGGAATTATCCAGCTACCCGATACTACAGGATAAAGGCAAAGTCTCCGCATTGGAAGCGAAATTAAAAGCCGGGCAGGAATACGAAGAATATCGTGTAACACAAGATAGAGACTTCATCTCCGATTTTGACAAAGAGATACAGCGCATCAAGGGGGGTAAATGTGACTATGACTAAAAACAAAAAACTACCCGAAGTGTTGTTACCAAACATCGTAAAAATATATTCTCTTTCAACGAGTTGCAGGAAGATTTAGTATGTGCATTTTTTGCACATACTGCCGAGGATTTCTCGGTAGTTCATTTTGAAAAATAAATGCCGCTCATCAAAGGGAATAAAAGATGACAACAAATAAAATCACCGAATCGGCAATAGAAAAATTCGCCATCGAACTCCTTGAAAAGTCAGGCTACCAATACATCTACGCCCCTTCCATCGCCCCGGACAGCAAGACCCCGGAAAGAGAATCCTTTGAAGATGTGCTGCTCCTGGAGCGGCTTCAAACAGCGGTCGGCAGGATCAACCCGTCTATTTCGTCAGATATCCGTGAGGACGCGATCAAGCAGATTCAAAGGCTCAATTCCCCGGAACTCATTGCCAATAATGAAGCCTTCCACCGGATGCTGACCCAAGGAATCAAGGTCAGTTATCAGAAAAAGGGCTACAGCCGGGGCGACCTGGTCTGGCTTATTGATTTCAACAACCCGGAAAATAACGATTTTTTGGTGACAAACCAATTCACGGTGATCGAAAACAATGTCAACAAACGTCCGGATGTGGTCCTTTTTGTCAATGGCCTGCCTCTGGTGATTATCGAACTGAAAAACCCGGGTGATGAAAACGCCACGGTCAGATCGGCTTTCAAGCAGCTGCAGACTTATAAACAGACAATCCCCGCCCTGTTTACCTATAATGGAATAATGATTATTTCCGATGGCCTTGAAGCGAAGGCCGGTTCCATTTCCGCCGGATTTACCCGCTTTATGGCCTGGAAAACAGCGGACGGCAAGGTTGAAGCTTCGCCTCTCATCGGCCGGATCGAAACCTTAATCAAGGGCATGCTTGACAAGAAAACCATGCTGGATCTCATCCGCCACTTTATCGTTTTTGAAAAATCCAAAAAAGAGGATAGGGAAACCGGTATCATCACTATTCATACAATGAAAAAGCTTGCATCTTATCATCAATACTACGCGGTTAACAGGGCCGTGGAATCGACCCTGAGGGCGTCGGGTTATTCCGAAACCAAAAAAGAAATATCGGACGGGCTTGAGATGAGGGAATCACCCGCAAGCTATGGCCTGGCCGGGGTTGATTCCCAAACCGTGGGTGACAGAAAAGGCGGGGTTGTGTGGCACACCCAGGGAAGCGGCAAATCACTGTCCATGGTTTTCTATACCGGAAAGATTGTTCTTGCCATGGATAACCCCACAGTCGTGGTCATTACCGATAGAAATGATCTGGACGACCAGCTGTTCGATACCTTTGCCGCCTCAAAGCAACTGCTTAGGCAGGAGCCGGTGCAGTCCGAAGACAGGGGCCAATTAAAAGAACTTCTCAAAGTCGCGTCCGGCGGTGTTGTTTTTACAACCATCCAGAAGTTTCAGCCTGAGGAGGGCAATGTTTATGAAACCCTTTCGGAACGGAAAAACATCATTGTCATTGCTGATGAAGCCCATAGGACCCAGTATGGCTTTAAAGCCAAGACCATAGATGACAAAGACAAAAACGGCAATGTGGTCGGTAAAAAGGTTGTGTACGGGTTTGCCAAGTATTTGCGGGATGCCCTGCCCAAGGCAACCTATCTCGGCTTTACCGGCACGCCCATTGAAAGCACCGACGTGAACACCCCTGCCGTTTTTGGAAATTATGTTGATGTTTACGATATTGCCCAGGCTGTTGAGGACGGGGCAACGGTCAGAATTTTTTATGAAAGCAGATTGGCTAAAATAAGCTTGAGTGAAGAAGGCAAAAAGATTGTTGCCGATCTGGATGATGAGCTTGATCAGGGCGACCTTACCGAAACGCAAAAAGCCAAGGCAAAATGGACGCAACTGGAAGCGCTTATTGGAAGTGTTGGCCGGATAAAACAGGTGTCGCAGGATATCATCGACCATTTTGAACAGCGGCAGGAGGTATTCCCCGAAGGCAAGGCGATAATTGTTTCCATGTCCCGCCGCATTGCCGCCGATTTATACAAGGAAATCATCGACATTAAACCCGAATGGCACAGCAACGATTTGAAAAAAGGTGTCATCAAAGTGGTAATGACATCCGCATCTTCCGACGGTCCTGAAATAACCAAACATTATACGACAAAAGAGCAGCGGAGGTCTCTGGCCGAGAGAATGAAGGACCCGGAAGATGAGCTCAGATTGGTTATTGTCCGGGATATGTGGCTCACCGGTTTTGATGTGCCTTCCATGCACACGCTTTACATAGACAAACCAATGAAAGGCCATAATCTGATGCAGGCCATAGCCAGGGTGAATCGTGTTTATAAGGATAAACCAGGCGGTCTTGTGGTTGATTACCTGGGCATTGCTTCAGATCTAAAAAAGGCTTTATCGTTTTATTCAGACAGCGGCGGCAAAGGTGACCCTGCTATTGCACAGGGAAAAGCGGTTCAAATGATGCTTGAGAAACTGGAAGTCGTTTCGCAAATGTTCCATGGCTTTGCTTATGAAGATTACTTTGAGGCAGATACTGGGAAAAAGCTTTCTCTTATACTTGCTGCGGAAGAACATATTTTTGGTTTGGAAAATGGTAAGAAAAGATACATCAATGAAGTAACTTCCTTGTCGCGGGCGTTTGCCATTGCCATCCCCCACGAACAGGCAATGGATGTAAAAGATGAGGTTGCTTTTTTTCAGGCTGTAAAATCACGACTTGCTAAATTCGACGTCACCGGTACCGGCAGAACGGATGAAGAGATTGAAACCGCGATCAGGCAGGTCATAGACAAGGCATTGGTTGCCGAGCAGGTCATAGATGTCTTTGATGCTGCCGGAATCAAAAAACCGGACATCTCCATACTTTCAGAAGATTTTCTTTTGGAAGTCAAGAATATGGAGCATAAAAACATTGCCCTGGAAGTCTTGAAGAAACTCCTCAATGACGAAATAAAGACGAGAACTAAAAAAAACTTTATACAAGGCAAATCCTTAATGGAAATGCTGGAAAATTCCATCAAGAGATATCACAACAAGATCATAACCGCCGCCGAAGTCATTGAAGAATTAATTGAAATAAGCAAAGACATTCAAAAGATGGACAAAGAGCCCCAGGAGATGGGGCTGTCTGAATTTGAATATGCTTTTTATACGGCTATTGCCAATAATGACAGTGCCGGAGAGGTGATGGAAAAAGACAAGTTGCGGGAACTTGCCGTTGTGTTGTTTGAAAAGGTCAGAGAAAACGCGTCTATCGACTGGACAATCAAGGAAAGCGTTAAGGCCAAATTGAAGGTCATTGTGAAAAGGACATTACGGCAGTATGGCTACCCGCCTGATATGCAGAAATTGGCAACAGAGACCGTTTTAAAGCAGGCTGAAATGATTGCGGAAGAGATTACACATAGGTGACTAAGGGTCCGCTCAGAAAAATAACTTCACATTTTATAGGCGACACTATAACATCTCTTTCAGCGATTTTCTGATTATAACGGATTTGGGGGAGGCGATGGGTGATGGGTGGCATGGACAAACTTGTTTGTCCGTGTCTCCTTTTTGGCTCGGTGACCAGGCGATTTCATAAATGCGCATGACTCGAATCAT
>JAYEJI010000168.1:0-8322 GCA_034660515.1 Fidelibacterota bacterium | reverse complement strand
TTCCATTCAAATAATAGAGCGGTACCGACATATAATAGCATTTCCCGGTACCGCTCTATTATTTGAATGGAAACAATAACTTAGATGATCTTTTTAAGCATGTCTTTGAGATAGATGGTTAAAATGAAGAAAAACTTGAAACACATTGCGGTTTTTATTTTATTGAACCTCTTCGTTTTTGCAAGTGCAGCCACCATACGGGGTGTGATCACTGATGCAGAGACCAAAGAACCCATGGCGGGTGTCAATATCATTTTAAAAGGTACTTATTACGGTGCGGCGACCTCTTTGGATGGCTCCTATACTGTCACAGGAATGGGAGAAGGCACCTATGATATGATGGTTTCCATGATCGGTTATAAACAGTATCTGCATGGTGGAATTGAGCTTAAAAAAAGCGACAATATTCGTATGGATATTGCATTGGAAACAACTGTTCTGGCTCTTGGAGAAGATGTGATCGTCGTAGGTGAAAGACCCTTGATCGATGCTACGTCAACTGCATCATCCGTTTCCGTTTCCGCAGATGATCTTCTGGGCAAGATCGTGGAAAGTGTTGCAGATATTGTTGGACAGCAAGCCGGGGTCAGTACCTCTAACAATGAGATCCATATTCGAGGCGGTCGTGTGGATGAAAGTCAATTTATTGTGGATGGACTTTCTAT
The DNA here is from genome assembly GCA_034660515.1 of Fidelibacterota bacterium. GTDB lineage: Bacteria > Fidelibacterota > Fidelibacteria > Fidelibacterales > Fidelibacteraceae > M50B103. The sequence goes on along the minus strand of JAYEJI010000168.1, from coordinate 7,657 downwards.
TAAAGATCCTTTGACAGGTAAAACATCAAGTCTTTATGTTAATCCGAATGCCATTGAAGAACTCGAGATCATTACCGGTGGATTTAATGCAGAATATGGTCAAGCCATGTCCGGTATTATTGATGTAAAACTCAAAGAAGGTGCAGCGAATTTTGAGGGATCTTTTCGTTATAAAACAGACCAGCTCTTTGGGGCTCAGGGAGTCGATTCCGACAATATTGAATTCACCCTGGGTGGACCGATGATAAAGGGCGAAAGCAAATTGATCCCGGGTTATCTTTCATATTTCATCAGTGGTTATTTATATCTTTCCGACTCCTATTTGCCTGGAGCAACACAGTTATATCCCTATAGAGACTGGATGAATGTTTTCACTTCCAGACAGGAAAACAATATGTCCAACATGGCTAAACTTTCCTGGAATTACAATCAAAAATACAAATTCTCAATTTCTTATAATCAGTCGGCTAATGTTAATCAGGGCTATTTTTCATCATCCTCTTTCCCTTATGCTTTTCAAGAAATCCTGGACAACTATCCGACCTACACCCGGGAATCCAAAGTTCTGAATACTGTCTGGACACACACTATTAATCCAAAATTATTTTATACGGTCAATGCCGGTTATTTCTTTACATCTTTCCATAAAGCAGTTCAAAATAAGCATTGGACAGAGTATGAAGAGATCCTGGATATTGATCCAAATGAATACCAAACCAGAGATGAATTCGGTAATGTGGTCGTATATACCGGCGATGAATTCTGGGATCATGGTGATGCACCGTATTGGTATGACTACTGGAGTAAAAACTTTACCCTATCAACCAATTTTACTTATCATCCAAGTACAAAGCATAAGATGAAAGCCGGTTTTGAACATCGCTTTACTGAAATGCAGATCGTTGATATCTATAAACCCTGGTTGGGATCCGGATTGGGTGAAAGTTACGATTATTACAAAGTAAAACCTTCGGACGGATCATTCTACCTACAGGATAAGATCACTTTCGAAGGCATGATCGCCAATATCGGGTTGCGTTATGACTACTGGTTCATTGGGAAGTATGTGACGGATGCCATGTTGAATCCGGAGATTCTGACCATTACCGAAGCAGGCCGTCAACAATATTTTGATGAAACCGGTAATTTATTCGGTGCTCGCTTCAAAGGTCATATAAGTCCCCGTCTGGGTATCAGTCATCCGGTAACGGATAATGATGTGCTCTATTTCAACTACGGTCATTTTTCTCAGTTGCCGACTTATAATTATGTTTATGCAAAATTGAACACCTTATCGGATAACCCTTATAGTCTCATCGGTAATCCGAACCTGGATCCTAAAACGACCGTTGCCTATGAGATCGGTGTAAAACATAAATTCTCCGCATCCTCAGCTATCGAATTTAAAGCCTATTACAAGGATATGTTCGATTATGAAACGGCTCAGACCATTACTTCGTTCAATCCTCTTGTTGGAAATTACAGTCTGATGATGTACTTGAATATGGATTATGCAAGATCCTACGGACTTGAATTTTTGTTCCGTCAAACTGCAGGTCGATTCTTTAGTGGTGATGCATCTTTTACTTATTCGGTAACAACAGGTAAAAGCTCAAGCCCCAATGACAATGTTCTTGTAGAAGCAGGTATGATCCCGGAAAAACCTTTATCAGAGAATTATTTGAGCTGGGACGAACCATTCAGACTGATCGGAAACCTTCGTTTCCATATGTATGAAGAAAATATCTCACCCTGGATCAACAATTGGTCATTGAATGCCCATATCGAAGCTCAATCGGGGCGTCGCTACACGGAAAGTGTTATCTTGGATACCGTTATTACGGCTGATGGGACCATGTGGTATATTGGCACTTCACGATCCGATAATCCTTACGGCGAGATCGCTGATCCTTACATAACAGTTGACCTGAAGTTTATGAAAGATTTTTATTATAAAAATTTGACTTATGGTTTCTATGTGGATATTCGAAATGTATTTAACCATAAGGTCCCCAGGAGGATCAATCCTTTTACGGGTCAGCCTTATGATCCCGGTGAGATCGTATCCTACAGCTATTACGGCGGCCGAGACCCCAACGAAGATCCTTCACGATATTATTCACCCAGGCACATTATGCTCGGTATCTTTTTAAGGTTTTAAATAATGAAACGAATTCATATAAAATCAATGCTTGTTCTTCTACTGAGCTTTTCTCTGACCTTTGCAGGTCTGGGCGGCCAGCGTGCGGGGACTTCGATCTATAATTTTCTAAAGATCGATCCTTCTGCAACATCCGGCGGTATGGGTGGCGCGTTTACCGCTATTGTCTCAGATGCTTCGGTGATCCATTGGAATCCGGCTGTGACTGTTCAATTGGAAGGAACTTCAGTGGCATTATCTCACTTGGATTGGTTTGACGGGATCGGCTACGAATATTTAGCTTTAAGTCATTCATCGGGTTCCTGGGCATTTGGCTTTGAAATTGGTGTCTTGCATATGGATGCCATGGAAATAACTACAGAGTATAAGCCCTATGGCTCCGGTGACTACTTTACCTATGCCGATTATTATATTGGTTTGAATGCATCCCGTAAAATGAGTGATCGTTTTTCATTTGGGTTCAGTGCACGTCTCGTAAGAGAAGAATATTTGGATATGGCAACCACCTCCATTGTCGGGGATCTTGGAACTTATTATAAAACCGGTTTTCGTGACCTGACACTTGCTGTTGCTCTATTGAACTTTGGTGCACCTGCGGGTCCTGCAGGCCAATATGAATCATTGGATGGAGATTTACGGGATTATGCTACTTTTTCGCCTCCGACGACCTTTCATATTGGTTCATCAATGACAGTTTATGAGAATAATTTTATGGATCTATTGGTAACGGCGCAATTAAACCACCCTGTTGATAATGCCGAAACTTATGTACTTGGGTTGAACGCAACATTTTTTAAAGCTATTCAACTAAGAGCCGGATATTGTTTCGGGACGGATATTCCCTTCTCTATGGGATTGGGATTCACAACCGAGAAATGGAATTCAGGGCTGAAGATAGATTACGCATTCAGACCTCATCGTTATCTTGGAATAGTTAATCAAATACAAGTAAGTTATAATTTCTAATGAAAAAGTTTTTTATTACATCTTTATCAATTATCATGTCCATCATCCTTATCTTGGGTTGCTCTGAGAACATGTCTCTGCCCGATAACGGCGGAAATAGGGGCGGTATCAATACCGATCCGAATAAATATGTCCAGATTTCACCGGATTGGACATTTGATCAATTGGGATTGGTTGATCCGGTAGATGTATTTTCATCTAAGGACGGTAGACTTTATTTCGCTGAAAATACTGAAAATCGTATTCGTGTCATTCGCCCCTCGGGTGAAATTGAAACGGGTGTATATAATACCCTGAATAACCTGATCATAGATAGCCTTGCAGTAAATCCGACCTCTGTTTGTCTGGATGCCCGCTTTAATGTGTACTTCGCAAATGACAGTAATGTGATCTATTTCTGGCCGCAATTTTCTGCTACCGTGGGCATAGCCGGGATAATTACCCAGCGTTATTATGATGTTAGCGGTAATTCGGTCCTAATGGATCCTTTAACGGGATTGGCTGGCGGATATTCTCCAATTCAGAATTCAGAGATCATTGACAGTACTCAAACAGAACTGATCGATTCTTTAATGAATCCGAGAGTTTTTTATGATCCACAATCGGACTTGAATCGTAATGGATTGGTAAATACCGAGACCGGAGAGGTTTTAATAAATGGAAATCCGATTTATGCAAGTCAGAATAAATCTTTTGTAGCTATCGCCCCGGCCACCACCAGTGAACTGGCGATATATGCTGCAGATGCCATCAATAATTATATGTTAAAGATCAATTTGATCCCAACTGTTCTTGTTCGCTTAATGAATGGCCAGAACGTATGGCACTATGTGGGTGTATTGGAAGATTTTATAGCAACACCCGGAACCGGGGCCGGAACAGTTTCACAACCGATTTCTATGGTATCGGATAATGCCGGAAATGTTTATTACACTCAAACGGGAGATTTCTTCTCTGTTCATAAACTCAACAGCTCCGGTTATACATCAGACTTTCTTGTTGGCATAGATGATATTATGGGCCTTGGTGAGTATGGTTATGCTCGTGATATTGCAGTTGCCAGCGATAATAGTATTTTTGTCCTTGATACACTTGATCATGACGTAAAAATGTACTCGGTTGATGGACAATTTATAAAATCTGTGGTTGTTCGTGAAGAATGGTTAAAGATCTCCGATTCTACCTATTACGGTGATTCTCTTGTAGTAAAAGATACACTTGTTCTCCAACAATATCCCGACCTCTTGAACAATCCCCTGGCTTTGACTTTCTATGATGAAGTACTTTATACCGTCGACAATGGCAATAAACGTATTTTACGCTTCACAAAAGTCGACGATGTGGTCATAGAAGATCCGGATCGGGAAGACTAAATATTTTTAGTCCAAAATCATAATCAACATTTTATCCTATAGTTATAATTAATTTAACAATATAGAACGAAGTGTAAGGAACAGGCATGCCTGTTCCCTACATGAATATAAAAAGGAATTAAAATGCTAAAAAAAATAATACTTCTCTTACTCATCACAAGCTTCTTACTTGCCTCCCCCCCTTACCCCCTTCCAGATCTGTCTTTCGATACTGTAGAAGAACTTCAGGCATTCTTTTCCTGGGATGAAGATCGCATCCCTGTCTTGAGTGCCCATAGAGGCGGACCTTATCCCGGATATCCCGAAAATTGTATCGAAAGCTTTGAAAATATTTTGGATCATATCCCTTCAACACTGGAAGTAGATATTTCAGTCACGAAAGACTCAGTCCTCATTTTGATGCATGACTGGAGTTTGGATCGTACCACAACAGGTACGGGTTCGGTAAATGAGACCTTGTACGATGATTTGGATGATCTTTTTCTTGAAGATAATGATGGAAATCAAACTCCTTATCTTATTCCCACTCTTGAAAAAGTATTGCTCTGGGCAAAGGGAAAAACAGTATTGAATCTTGATATAAAACGAGGTGTTCCTTTTAAAAAAGTGATTGACCTTGTTCATCAAACAGGGACTCAGGCATCTGTATTAATAATCGTCTACAGTATTGAAGACGGTGTGAAGGTTAATAGACTTGATCCCGAACTCATGCTGTCACTTGCGATCAGGAATGAAGAAGAATTGCTAAGAGCAAAAGAAGCGGGAATACCCATGGATCGAGTAACTGCTTTCACAGGTACCCACTTACAGAAAAAGAAGCTTTATAATATGCTCCATGAAGAAAAGGTGTTTGCAAATTGTGGAACCTTGGGTAATTTAGACAAGAAAGCGGAAACAAAGGGCGATCATCTTTATAAAAGATGGGAAAAACTTGGTATAGATATTTTTGCGACCGACAGACCGCTCGAAGTAGCTCGAATATTATATGAGGATGAAAATGATGAAAAATAAAACGGGAACTATGTTAAATACCATCTTAATGATCATCGCTATTGTTCTGATGATCATGGGTGTGGCAAGCGAATCATATTGGATCTCAATTCTTGGATTATTATTGATCATAGGAATGCTGGTCTTGAGAGGACTTCATATTCAGAAGCTTAACCGTGAAATAAAGAAAATGAAGGAAATCAGTCAAGATGAAATTGACAATACTGAAGATGAATGATATTCCGATCGCCGTATTGGAATCCATCGAATCACCCATTGATAGTGTTCAGGATGCTCTTGATCTTCTGGAAAATGCCGATTCCCAAGGAGCCAGAAAGATCATGATAAAAAAAGAACATTTGCATAAAGATTTTTTCAATCTGAAGACCGGATTGGCCGGAAAGATCATACAGAAAGTGATCAATTATTATAAACAATTGGCCATTGTCGGCGATTTTGATATGTATCAAAGTAAAAGCTGGCTTGATTTTGTTTACGAGAGCAATAAAACCAGACAAATATTTTTTGTTGAGTCAACCAATGATGCCGTTAAATATTTAATGAAGTAAATAAAATGAAGAAATCACGTTCAGATCGTATTCAATTTTGGTTTGATATTTACAAAGTGCCGCCTGTAGAAGCTATCAGAGATGATCGGGATCATTATGCGGGACTTTGGATCAAGCCTTGGTATAAATTAAATAAAAAGAACCCTCCTCTGCCTGTTTTTCAAGAAATGCTGGATGCCTTCTCTCGCATGTACGATGAATGGGATAAAGCATTCAAAGAGGCTGGAAATCCTTACGATCTCCAGCTTTGGATCTATGATGAACACATGATAGAATCACAACTTGTTTGCGCCGGCGTAGAAAACACAGGTGATAGACGAACGAACTATTTTCATGACTGTCCCGAACAGTACAAATTCCAAACTGAAAAATATAAGAAGAGTGCTTCTTTTGATCCGGATGATTTCGAATGGACAACTTATGAGGTCCGGGATTACCTTTACGAGAAAACCGATGAGTTATCGCCCAAATACATAAATAAATTACTGGCTTTAGATTGGCGCGAAGAAAAGCATTGCGCAGGAACTGATCTGGAAGAACGCTGCTTTTGGCGGATATATGATTATGTGTGGATCGGTAGAAAAAAGTAAACAGTATGCACTAAGCAGAAATCAGTGTAGGGAACGGTCGAGACCGTTCCATTAATGGAGTACTAATATGAAACATCTTTACTTACCATCCACCGAACTCCCCACTTCCGAGATCATTCTCGGATGTATGCGGATAGCGAAATTATCTGAAGCTGATGCAGAGCTTTTATTGAAAACGGCTTTAGATAATGGGATCAACTTTTTTGACCATGCGGATATCTATGGCGCCGGTAGATCGGAGGAAATTTTTGCTCAAGCATTTTCCATGAATTCGGCACTTCGGGAAAAAATTTACATCCAAACCAAATGCGGGATTAGAAAAGGATATTTTGATTTTTCAAAAAAGCATATTCTCGATTCTGTAGATGAAAGTCTAAAACGCTTACAGACCGATTATGTGGATACTTTACTCTTACACCGTCCTGATACACTAATAGAACCCGAAGAGGTCGCAGAAGCCTTTAATACCCTCAAATCCGCTGGAAAAGCAAGACATTTCGGTGTCAGCAATCATAATCCGGGTCAAATTTCACTTTTACAAAAATATCTGGATCAGCCTTTGATCATCAATCAATTGCAATTTTCTCTAACCAATACAGGTATGATCGATCGTGGATTAAATGTCAATATGGAAAATCCCTCGTCCATTGATCATGACGGCGGTATTCTCGACTACTGCCGTTTACATGATATCCGGATCCAACCCTGGTCACCCTTTCTTTTCGGTTATTTTGAAGGCGTTTATCTTGATCATCAGAATTTCCCTGATTTGAATGCTACTTTGAATCGGATTGCCACCGAAAAAAAGACAAGCAAAAGTGTTCTGATCATCGCTTGGATCCTACGTCACCCCGCAAAGATGCAACCTATTATCGGTACGACCAATCCGCAACGATTGACCGATATTTGTAAGGCATCGGATATCACACTCACCCGTCAGGAATGGTATGAGATCTATCGTGCGGCAGGGAATGAACTTCCTTGAAAATCAGTATGCAGTAGGCACTA
>JAYEJI010000167.1:0-1890 GCA_034660515.1 Fidelibacterota bacterium | reverse complement strand
AATTGATGTTATCACCACTTTTTAAACTTGCTGAAAAGCTAAATTTCTGGCAAGATTTTCAATGTTATTGGGGCAAGATGATCCCAATACATCTGTATCGCGAGATTAAATAGAATCAGGGCAATAACCCTTATATCCGCTCTGAGTTATATATGGCCAAAGTGGCTAAAATTGTAATTATTGTTTTTTGGCTTTGTTAATTTGGTTTATATATTTCGTCAGCTTTCCTGGACTTAATAGGACTCAATTACGTATCTGAATTTTAGTGGATTTCCTCATAATCTCAACGCATCAAATCCTTACATAACTCTTTTATATCATGTCGTAATATATAATTTCCTTGACATTTATAAAGTTATATTAGATAATCAATAATTATACGCTTCCTGAGTCTCAATTTCAGTTGAAATTCACATCCTATTGTTGAGCGATTTTTCAGATTATGATTTCTTACTGCGCTGATATGGAATCCGCTTTTCCACGGTCTTTGAACCAAATATTCGGGAAAAGTGAAATGGAGATACCACTCAAATTGTGCCTACCTCTCTCCTGACAGGATAAATTTATCAGGAGTCAATTCCTTTGCTTCAACATGACCATATCAATTATCTAAATCGAAACAAAACAACGATTCCAACACTATTTTGATTTAATGAAAGGAGGTATGACAATGCCAACATACATCACATTAGTCAATTACACCCAGAAAGGTATCGAGAATATCAAGGAGAGCCCCGCAAGATTGGATAAAGTCAAAGAGGCGATGAGAGCCGCAGGAGGTGAACTCAAGGCGTTTTACCTCGCGATGGGCCGTTATGACATGGTGGTTATTAGTGAAGCACCCAATGATGAAGCATATGCAGCAACTATGCTTGCCATCGGTGCAGCAGGAGCCGTCCGTTCTGAAACCCTCAAGGCATTCACAGAAGAGGAATACCGAAATATCATTGCCTCGATACCGTGAACAACGGGTGACAGAGTATCTAAATCAAAATGAGGGCAGGGTTTAAATTGGCTCTGCCCTCATGGGCATATCTCCAACGATGGTGTAAATATCAAGGGCCTGAAATACCACCGATGTTCGAATAAAATCACAATAAGCCATGATGAGATAAATTAAACGCTTGCACCGTTTTTAGCCTGACCGTTAAGCTGGAAGATTATTATGTATCGTAGCAGCATAAAGAAGATATTGCTTATCGTTTTTGTTTTTGCGCAAATTGGTTGGCTAAAGGCGAATGCAAATGAACTGTATTTCATAGATGCACATAGCCAAGTAGATCAAAATGTGGTCCCGATAAATAAAGTTATCTCTCTAATGGATAGTGCAGGGGTCCGTCAAACTATCTTGTCCGCACGTGGCAATCTAAAAGGGAAAACTTTGCTAAGGTTATCTAAAAAAAATCCTGGACGAATAACACCAGCAGTAAGAACAAAGGGTAGACCCTATGACACAGGTTCAAAGAAATATTATGAAATACTCACAAAACAAATTACAACGAAACAATATCACGCAATAGCTGAGGTCCTGCTTTATCATGCTAAAAAGGGCGATAAAGCCCCCGAGGTAATTGTTTACCCTGATGATAAGAGGGTACAGGTTGCGCTAAATCACGCGATTGAGAAAGGCTGGCCTTTTATAGTCCATATCGAATTTGCTTCGTTGCATGGTGAAAAACGAAAAAAATTCATGAGGGCATTCAAGCAGATGCTCAACCAACGTCCAGAACAAGCCTTCATCTTAACACACATGGGACAACTGAGTAGGAATAGATGCTTCCGGTTGATAAAAAACCATAACAACGTGTATTTCCACACTGGATGGACCAATCCAGTAGCGGTTGAAAGCTCAAACCAGCCGTGGACAAATGTATTCGATGGGGATCATCT
>JAYEJI010000166.1:0-1890 GCA_034660515.1 Fidelibacterota bacterium | reverse complement strand
ATCATGTTTTGCTATATTTAATTCAGTCTTGGATACATGTTTGGATTTCTTGGATGTCCATAATGTGACCACCATGATCGCACCTGCAATAAGAAGCATATAGGTCTCTGTCTGAACTTTGCCTGCTAAAAACGCCATTGAGAAAGTCGTCGGGTCTGCACCCGGCACCGCGGCAAATCCCTGAAAAGATTTGAATGCTGCTAATGGAACACCAATAAAGTTCACCAGATCGTTCCCGGCAAAAGCAAACGCCAGAGCAAAAGTACCAAAAAGAATGACCATTCGCGGGACATTGACCTTGAAGATCCATTTAGCTAATTGTATAATGATCGCCCAACCTATGAATGAGAGCCCCAGGATCAACCAGGTATTGGCCTGTATCCATACTTTGGCATCAGCGTTCATAAACGAAGAACCTTTTGCACCCTTGATCAAAATAAAATAAGTAATAATAGAAATACAAATACCACCCCAGATCGCACCAAAGCGATCAAGATTTTTTTTGTATTTAAATGTGAATATCAGGCGCGTGAGAAATTGTACTATGGCTCCCACAGTAAAGGCAATAATAACGGACAGCAAAATTCCCGATATGATCATTAATGCTTTATCAGAATTAATATACTTTGGTATGTCGGAAATAGTTTCAAGTGGATTCCTCCCGATCTTCAATAAAGTAACAGCAACAGCTGCACCCAGCAATTCAAAGACAATGGACACGGTGGTTGATGTTGGCAGTGCCAATGAATTATAAGCATCCAAAAGGATCACATCAGTCAACATAACTGCTAAATAAATGATCATGATCTCAGAAAAGAAAAATTCCTGCGGATGAAATATTCCCTTTCGGGCCACTTCCATCATGCCACTGGAAAAAGTGGCTCCAACGAATACACCCACAGATGCAATGATCATGATCACCCAGTGTTTGGCAGCTCGCGCGCCTCGGGCAGAATTAAGGAAATTTACAGCATCATTTGTAACACCCACAATAAGATCAGATGCTGCTAAAAAGAACAGTATGATTACCATTACGAGATAGATTGACATTATTCCTCACTCCTATATAACGTTAAATATACCATAGGTAATTTGCGTGACAAAGCAGTTTTTCTAAAAAGCGAAGAAGCGTTGTGGGATAACGCTTCTTCTTCAAGAAAAACTGCTGTGACAGTCTCTATTTTTTATATTGTCTTAGAAAAGGCCTTTTTCATCTAAAAGCGACCAGCCTTCAAGCCAGTTTTCTGTTCCGAAAGCACCTTTGAAAGTAACGGTTTCAAAAAAATCGTCAGCGATAACCGCATCTACGTTCTGAAACGCAGGTCCGCCGGCTGTGGGAAGCAGCGTCATGGTGCTGTCGCTGTCTTCACGACCAACTACAATATAACCGGGATCTTCATTAATGGCTGTCCAACCGTAGTCACCTTTGAACTGAGCTTCTTTACAGTTGTAAACAATGTTGTTGTTTGAGAAATAAAGGTAGTTTTCGTCTGCGCCCGGAGTTGAAACACAGATATTCAATGTAGGGTCATCAGAAACGCGCACACCGTATTCCTTGCCGTCTACAATAACAAGATTACGGAAATCACCGCCGGTTCCTTCGCGAAAACGAATGACCTGATCGTTATTGGCAACAACCGATGTGTCGCCTGAACCGATGATGGTAACGTTTGAGAATTTAGGCTGTGAACGAGGTGACTTGTCCATATCCGAACCGTCATTGTCCATTTCAAAACCGCGATTTCCATCATTTTCTCCGATCAGGGCAAATAGATATTGACCGCGACCTTGATAACCGAGATCGGTATCAAAAGCATCATCACCAACAAATAATACGGAACAATATTTCAAATCGACGGTACCACCAAACATTTCAAAACCGTCATCAAG
>JAYEJI010000165.1:0-1893 GCA_034660515.1 Fidelibacterota bacterium | reverse complement strand
TTGAAGCCTTGGGTATTCGAATTACAAATTTCGGTCCACCCATTACATCCAAGAAATTTCAACTTTCTTTTGACGAAGCGCTAAGTCAAAATAATTCCCTGATGATAAAAAATACAGCTTTACGTACAATGATGAAAGCTAAATACAGTGTTGAACCTCTTGGTCATTTTGGCTTAGCTTTTAAAGATTATACTCATTTTACATCACCCATAAGACGATATCCCGATCTTATAGTACACAGATTACTGAAGTATAATTTGGCAAATGAGAATATTCCTATTACTGAATTACATCGCTTAGAATCAATTGCCTCAATTAGTAGTGATACTGAACTAAGAGCGATGTATGCAGAACGTGAGTATCATAGGATAAAAAAATTACGATTTTTAAGATCCAATCTCGGAGAAATTTTCAATGGAATTATTACAGATGTCTCTTATAAAGGTCTGAGAATAAGTCTATCGGATGTTGATATTGAAGGTTTTATTTCAATATATAGCTTACCGGAAGATCAATGGAACTATGATAAACGATATATGACTATACGAGGTATAAGAAGTAGATCTACCTATAAGCCAGGTGATAAATTGAATGTAAGAATAGTACAAATTGATCCTCTGCTTCATCAAATGGATTTTGATATTGTTGATTGATTTCTAATATTAAATACAAAACTTTTGCCATTCTTCAGAATGTTCCATAAATTTCGTTGAATAAAAAGTAAACAACTATGGGAAACTGGGAAAAAAGAATAAAGGCAACCGCTTGGGATGCTTTCAGGGATATGCCTAATGTCAACCATATCAATGGCGAAGGGCAATGGCATGTATTTCCCTGCTTTAAACGGCTTCGCAATAAACTTAAAATAAAAATCTTCAACAAATCTCCCCTCAAGCTTACGAACGCACGCGGGCCTCCTTATCAAAGCACAAAACTCAGTATTATTTTTGTCATCATTTTGTTCGTCATGCTGATGGGGACGATCTTTGCCTTTGGGCAGGAAACTTACACCTTGAGCGGCAATATTACAGATCCGGTCGCAGGGATAGGTCTGGACAGCGTGCTGCTGAAATTATTTACAGCGGATTCGATTGTACAGGACAGCAGCTTTTCGGATAACGGCAATTACAGTCTAACCATGACGGTCACCGAAACAGATCCGCTTGATATGCCATCGGATTTCAACATCAGCGCTTATCCCAATCCGGTAAACCCCTCGACAATCATTTCTTTCAATATTTCAGAAGCAGGAAATTATACAATTGAAAGCTTTGACTTATCAGGAAGGAAGTTATCAACCTTCAATAGATACTTTGAAGCAGGACAATATCAAACAAGCTATGGTGGGACCAATACGGCCAGTGGAATGCAACTCATTAGAATTTTTGGGGAAGACTATAATAAAACAGTTAAGGTTACATTTTTAGATGGAGGTAATGGAAGCGGTTTTGGGATAATCTCATGTAATACAAATATAAATAAGTCACTTAAAAAAACGATGGAGAATATTGACGTATTATTGACAGCCGATAAAGAAGGACACAGCTCTTATGACACGTTGTTGACTTTATATCCTTCTGATGAGAATACACACAATTTTGAAATGGATGCATATAATCATCCTGTTTACTTCAACGGTCACATTGTCAGCCTGCTGCTGTATGAAGATTCAACAATGATCTTTAATTTAGAGGCGTTGGGCTTTGGAGATTATGATAATGACGAATGGACTGTTGAAATCTTAGGACTGAATGATAATGCTTTATATGTTTATGATAGTTTAACAAAAGAACTAAGCATTACTGGAAAACAAGATTATAATGGATTACTAGAAGATATTGTTATAAAAGTCAGCGACGAAAAAAGCTTTGCAGAAAGCAATGCTTTTGATTT
>JAYEJI010000164.1:0-8671 GCA_034660515.1 Fidelibacterota bacterium | reverse complement strand
AGGAGTAACCCGGTAGCGGTGAATATTCCATCAGCATTTTGTCACTTGGAATATCATCGGATACCACGCGTGTACCATTATCAAAACCGAAATAATCTGTTGAGCTTTGGGTTCCGACCATGTATTGAGCCCCAAAAAATGAGCTTTTGCCGCTCAATCCGAATTTAGCATTCAAAATACGAGTATCGGGATAGGCTTTGGTTTTAATGTTCAATGCACCGCCGGCAAAAACCCCCGGAAGGTCCGGAGTGTAGGTTTTATATGCGGTAATGCTTTCAAGAATGCCGGTTGTGAACAGGTCAAGCGGAACGGCTTTCTTTTCGGGTTCGGGACTGGGGATCGGTACACCGTTCATGGCGGTAGAAACATAGCGGTCACTCAATCCGCGAATTGAGATATATTTGCCGTTTTGAACTGAAACACCGGTGATACGCTTAACCGCATCGGCTGCGTTGCCGTCACCGGCACGCGACATCTGATCGGCAGATACTCCGTCTTGGATCTTGTCGCTTTTCATTTGTTCGGCAAGAATAAAAATATCCGAATTTGCCTTGGCGGTGGCATTCACGACTACTTCGCCCAGATTCATTACATCGGATACAAGCGTGATGTTGACCTTGTTTTGATCATTTGCCACAACAGATACTGCCGTGATCTCTTGGCTTTCATATCCAACATATGAAATAAACAGGTTATAAACGCCTACCGGGACACCCGAGATATAATAGTTACCATCTAGGTCGCTTGCGGAACCGTAAACGGTTCCCTTTAACATAACATTCGCGCCGATCAGCGCTTCACCTGTTTTTTGGTCGATAACGCGTCCGCTGATCTTCCCGTTTTCGTTCGCATACAAAAATGCCGTTACAAATATAACGGCAAACATTGTAAACAGTATCCGGATCAACGACGAACGACGCGGCGTCTTTCGATCAAGATTTTTCATTACTATTTGTATCTTCTGTTGCATTTGTTTTTCCCCTTCAACCAATTTTCTCACCACATATAAAAATGCCGTTAAAAAATAACGGCAAACACAAATAATAAAATTAATAACGTCGATGACGAAACAGACATCAACGATCGGTAATTCGACCGTCGCCTTTTCTTCCGTTTGCCCACTTCTATCGTAGTTCTAGACATAGTATTGCCTTGCACTGTTTTTATGTTCTTCTTGCCACAACGTTATTTAATCTAGATGAATTTAATAACAAAATTTTATAATGCAATAGTTTTTTTACAATAATTTTTCAGTTACTTTTATACCTTATTGCAAGTATATGTTTATAATACACTTATCGCCCGCAAATAATGTAATATTTTTTTGATAAAAAAAGAAAAAGCCGGGCGTAACCGGCTTTAAATTATTGTTTATTTTAGACTTAAATTCCCAGTTTATACCCAACTCCGCGAACATTTTTTACCAAGCTTGCATACGGACCCAGTTTTTCGCGCAAATGCTTGATATGAACATCTACGGTATGATCAACAACGATCTTTTCATTACCCCAAAGATTAAAAAGTATCTCTTCCCGTTTGAGCACATTGCCATTCTTCTCTGCAAGCATCTTGAGGATGCGGTATTCGGTAGGTGTGAGAGATACAAGCTCATCATCTACAAAAACTTCATATTTGTCTATGTCAATAACAATCTTGTTGTCAATATTGATCCTATTCTTCTGTTGGGCTAGTTGGGAAACTTTTCTTCGTAAGACGGTTTTGACCCGGACAGCTAATTCTTTTGGTGAAAACGGTTTCTTAACATAATCGTCAGCACCCAGCTCAAGTCCGAGAATGGTATCTGACTCATCAACGCGGCCGGATAGGATAATGATCGACATATCGTCAAACTTACTGTCACGGCGCAACAGTTTACACATATCCATGCCATCAACGTCAGGTAGCATTAGATCCAGAATAGTTACATCGGGAGTTGTATTCTTGATAAATTCAAGGTATTCATTTCCGCTTATAAAAGTTGCAACTCGAAAACCGGATTTTTTTAAATGGATACTGATCAGCTCAAGGATACTTTTTTCGTCATCAACGACGGCAATAAGTTCATTCATAGTGTTCCCTACTTGCTTTGAATCTATTTAATATATAGTAAAGAAAGTTAAATTAAAATGTTTTTCTAGTACATCTTTATTATTGATAAAAGGTCTTGAAGAGCTAGTGGATCCATGCTTTCATGGTTTTCAAGTGCTGTTTTTACTTCATCAAAAATTGCCGTAAAACTTATTTTTCCCTGAAGAAAATGCTTAACAGCTTTTTCGTTAGCCATATTCAGAACCGCCGGATATGTTCCCCCTGCTTGAAGTGCTTCTCTGGCCAGTTTCAAAGAGGGGAAACGAGCAAGATCGGGGACTTCAAAATGCAGCGTGCCGATCTCCGCAAGATCAAGACGCGACCAATCGCTTTTTATATGATGAGGGTAGCTCATTGCATATTGAATTGGAACTTTCATGTCCGGTACACCCAATTGAGCTTTGATCGAGCCATCCCGGAACTGTACCATACTATGAATTATGGATTCCGGGTGGATCAGAATATCTATGCGGGATACATCAAGATGAAAAAGATGGTACGCTTCAATCAATTCGAGACCTTTATTGAACATGGTAGCCGAATCTATGGTAATCTTATTTCCCATCGACCAATTTGGATGGCGTAATGCTTCTGCCGGTGTAATGGCATTAAAGCTTGAAAGCTCACGGCGTAAAAAAGGGCCTCCGGAGCCGGTTAGAATGATCTTTTCCACATCATCGGACGATTCACCTGCAAGGCATTGCCAAATGGCTGAGTGTTCGCTATCAACCGGAAAAATCTTTGCATTTGTTTCCCGGCAAATATGATCGATCAGTTCTCCAGCCACAACAAGGCTTTCTTTATTGCTTAAGGCAACATCTATACCTTTTTTAACTGTCTCAATCGTGGCCTGCATGCCTGCAGCACCTACAATGGCATTCAGCACAAGATCAACATTAACATCATGGATTAGATCGAGTATGCTTTCTTTACCTGCAATACATTTGATCTTCGTACCCGCAAGTCCTTTGCACAAAGCTTGGTATTTTGTTTCATCAACAATACAAACAATTTCAGGTTGAAATAATTTTGCTTGTTCGATCAGTAGATCCACTTGTCGGTTGGCTGTCAAATATACAAGTTTAAACTGTTCCGGATTCCCTCGTATAACTTCGACTGCATTTTTGCCTATGGATCCCGTAGATCCTAAAACACCGATCTTTTTCATTTTATTCTTCCAGTTTTAGTGTCCAGGAAATACCTGCGATGATTGAGTTTGGCATACCTTTTATTTCTATATTTCCATATCGTGTGTGTAGGAATACCCTCATTATTGCCATGTATGTTCTTTCGTCTGCAGCAGGATAAATACTTGTATTGCCAATGGTATAATCCTGTATACCAAGTGTAATTCCGGCACCTATCCGAAGACCTTGTATATCTTGTTCTACAAAAAATTCTCCGGACAGGATCATACTGTTATAATCTATGGATTGGAAAGAACGAACGGAAGCGTTAAACGAGTAGAAAAAATCTTCCATACCCGGGAAACGATCATAGTATCCTATGCCTAAATATAACAAAGTCAATTCACCCTGATCGTTCTGGTCAATACCTGCGCCAAGGCCCCCGCTTATATAATAAGGACCACCAAAAGGGATATTCACTCCCGCAATGGGAAAGAGTGAGTGCGCCGGACTTAATGTAAATCCGGGCTGAAAAGAAGCGTGTTCGTGATCAATGGGAATTGAAAGATTCCCCAGTTCATTTATCATATCTTCACCTGTTTCCACATCTTCTGCATTAAGCAGGCCAATGGACAATACGAATATGATCATAATATAAATGGTTCTTTTCATAAGGGCAGGATACAAAAAAGCCGACGTAAATGCTAATATCATTTTTGCCGGCTTAAATTTTTACTTAGATAATTATTTTGATTTTTTTAGTTCTTCAAGCACTCTGTCTGTCAGGTCCAGGGCTTCATTGGCATAAACCAAAGTTCCTTTTGAGGCATCAAAAACGAATGAATAGCCTTCATCTTCACCAATTTGCTTTAAAGTTTCATTGATCTTATCCAGAACAGGGCCAAGATATTCTTCTTCTTTTTTATAGATGGCGCCATTTTGTCCGAAATTTTCCATTTGATAGCTTTGTAGTTGCTGTTCTTTACTAATGATCTCTTTCTGCTTCTGGTTTTTCCATGCATCGGAACTTACGAGTTTTCTTTTCTCGTAATCTTCGATAAGTTTTTGGTAATCTTCTTGCATTTCTTTATAAACCTTTTGCAGTTCAATCGCTTCTCCTTCCAGTTTTGTCATAGCATCTATGGCTCCCTGGTATTCCATCATGACCTGTTCGGAATAAATAAAACCGATCTTTATTTCATCTGCAGCTACCGCAACAGTCAATGCGATAGTTAATAGAACCAGTATTTTTTTCCAGTTTTTCACAACATCTTCTCCTTATTAATTAAAAGGGCATCCCAAACACAAAGTGGGTTTCCCAGCCCGGGGTTTTGTAAGTGGTTTTTCCCTCACTACCGTAATAGTACAATTCATCAAATCCGTAACCAAAATCAACACCCAGCATACCCATCATTGGCATGTAAACTCGGGCACCGACTCCAACGGAGCGTGCCATTTCCGGGATCTTGATATCTTTGAGGTCATCCCATATTCTTCCCGCTTCAGCAAAAGCAAGAATATAGAGCGTCGGATTGGGAGATAAAAGTACTCTCAGTTCGCAAGAATATTTCAAAAGCGCGTTCCCACTTTCATAGGACGAATTTGGAGGCGAAATACTGCCATCCTCATAACCGCGCAAGGGCGTAATATAACTCATTGCATTTGCACCGCCAAGATGAAAAAGTCTATCGTAGGGTATGACGCCATACTTTCCATAAGGCAGAACAGCACCTACGTCAAAGTTTTGATAGAATACAACTTTATCAATAATGGGTGTATAGGTTTCAAATGTAATGCGGTTTTTAACAAATTCTTCTTTTCCGCCGAAAATACCGCCGGAAAGTTGTGCGTTCCAAACCAGTTTTGAACCCTTGCTCGGGAATTCCGGTTTATCACGACTATCCCGGGTAATGATCTGGGTAAAACTGTTACCCCATAATTCTTCAATACCCGAAGGGTTATACTGAAGGAAATAATCATTGTTACGAACATTATAATAATGTTTATAAGCAAAAGTTAAAGCCCAACTTCCACTAAAGTATGAATCGGGCCAACGAAAGCGACGGCCAAAATGTGTTGTAATACCGATGGTCTCACGATCATAAGGTTCATAATAATAAGTTCTATCTGTCATCTCACGTTTTGAATAATAAACATTTGTACCCACGGTATTGGGTCTTCCCAACAACCAGGGTTCCGTAAATCCCAGATTCACATAATCTGTGCCCGCACTTTTCTGATATGAAATGGATAATCGCTGGCCACGGCCCGCAAGATTGTTAATATCAATACCTATAGATCCCGTTAAACCATCATATTCACTATAACCGATAGAAGCATTTGCACGATCGGAAGATTTTTCTTCAACCATAACCTCAATATCAATGTTCTCATCATCTACCGGGACGATATCCGGGACCACATCGGCAAAATAGTTCAACATGAATATTTCACGCTGAGAACGCATGAGTTTTTCACGATTGAATACATCACCCGGCATAAGTTTCATTTCACGACGAATCACATATTCCCGGGTTCGGGTGTTCCCGACAAAATTAATGCGGCGAACAGCTACTTTATGATTTTCTAAGATCCTAATGACAATATCAAGCGAATCTTCGCCATAAGGCGTGACCTCCGGTGTAACCTGAGCATAGAGATAGCCAGTATCCATATATAATGAACGGATCTTGCCATCTACTGCCATTTCAAAATATTTTTCTTTAAAAGGTTCGTTTGTTTTGATCTCGACCAATTCCAGGTTTTTCAGGAAAAAACTTTCGGGATATACCTCAGAGCCTTCAACGGAGATATTGCGATAAACATATTTAGGACCTTCATCCACATTGATGTTCAGGGTCATTTTTTTACCTGTGGAATCCAACTCTATTTCATCACTGACGATCCGGGCATCACGATAGCCCTGATCGCGATAGAATTGAAGCAAATTGTTCTTGTCGTCAATGAACTTATCCGGATCATACTTTGCTGAGCGGAAAAAAGTATACCAATCGCGTTGTTTAATATCTTTCATTTGCCATCGCAGGCGCCAAGGTTCAAAAAGATCTTGATTGGTATTGAATTGAATTTCATCAATGAATACTCGCTGGCCTTCTTCGATCAGGAAAGTGATATCCACTCTTCCTTCTTTTTCTTCCGAAGGTTCAGCAGTTACATCTACGAACACATTATAAAAACCGGCTTCTTTATATTTATCTTCAATTGATAATTTAGCTTTATTAATAAGATGGGGGGTAAAGACTTGCCCACGGATCAGGATAATTTCTTCCTGTAATTTTTCATCTTTATATTTTTTATTCCCCTCAAAGAGTATGTCATTCATTCGCGGATATTCGGCAATCTTGATCACAATATGAGCACCTGCATCGGTCTCATCTGCAACCATGACATTAATATCACTGAACAGACGAAGATTATATAATTTTTTGATCCCGTTTTGAATATCGGTTGACGTGACTTCGGAACCTTCGATAAGCCCTATAGATAGTTTGATGATCCTATCGGAAGCTGTTTCGTTCCCCATGATCGATACCGAAGCAATACGCATTGTCTGCTGTTGAGCAAAAAGAAAAGTTGAAAGTCCGAGGACAAGAAATATAAGAATTGAACGTATGATCTTTTTCATATTTTATGTATTTACCTGTTCGCTGGTTTTTCCAAAACGCCTTTCCCGTTGAGTATAGGACAATAATGCCTTGTAGTATTCCTGACGATGGAAATCGGGCCACAGTTCTTCGGCGAAACAGAATTCCGCGTAGGCAGATTGCCATAGAAGATAATTGCTTATCCGGTATTCTCCACTGGTACGGATCACAAGGTCGGGGTCGGGAATATCGGCTGTGTCAAGACGGGTTCCAAATAGCGTTTCATTAATGTCACTAGGTTCGATCTCTCCGTTCTTCGCATCTTCAACAAGCGAGTGAACGGCTCTGAGTATTTCATCACGACTTCCATAACTAAGTGCTATAACCAAGGTCAATACGGTGTTGTCTTTTGTCAGCTCTATACCCTGCTCGAGAGCAGCTCTGGCTTCGCTGGGAAGATCGTTCCTGTCTCCTATGATTTTTAGACACACATTGTTCCTGTGTAATTCTTTAATTTCACGCTGAGCTGTTTTAAACAACAGGCTCATAATTGAAGAGACCTCATCTTTTGGGCGGTTCCAGTTTTGTTTTGAAAAAACATAGATCGTCAAATACTTTATACCGGCTTCAGCAGATGCCGTAACAATCTCTCTTACCGTTTTAACTCCCTCATTATGACCCATTATTCTCGGTAAACCACGTTTTTTTGCCCAACGGCCATTACCGTCCAAAATAATGGCAACATGCTGCGGTTTATTCGCATTGTTTTTGATCTCTTCGGCACGTATTTCCATATTTTACCCTTTTCATCAATACAGCTTGTAAAAATAGCTTTTCAAGTCCCAAAAGTCAAGCAATTAAGGAGTGTTAGAGTTCGGGGTTCGGAGTGCTGGGCACTGGGCGCTGAGAAGGTGAACACTGGGAAAATTATGGATGATAAATGGAAGAAATTGAAAAGTCGAAAAATATCGTCTCTTTACTCTCTACTCCTTACTGCTTTCTGCCTACTCCTTACTGTTCACTGTTTACTGATTACTGCTTTCTGTCTACTGCCTACTTAATTTCCGGGCTTGTATTTCACAGAAATAGATTTCATTTGTGATTATTATATTAACCGCTAAATTATACTCATGAAAAACATGCCGGAAATCTTAGCTCCCGCCGGAGATATGGAAAAACTAAAAACCGCCTTTGCCTTTGGCGCCGATGCGGTATATGCCGGTATCCCAAAATTTTCTCTTCGGACTCGTGAAGCGGGATTTTCGTCTGAAAATCTTCAGGCAGCGATAGACTATACACATTCTATTGAAAAAAAGATCTATCTTACACTGAACATTTACCCTCATAATCTTAAAGTTGATGCTTTTCTAAAAGAATTGGATATCGTTGTACCTATGAAGCCGGATGCACTTATTATGGCCGATCCGGGTATGATCGCAATGGCAAGAGAGCGTTATCCGGATATGCCCGTTCATCTGTCCACTCAGGCAAATACGGTGAATTGGATGGCTGTTAAATTTTGGCGCGATCTGGGACTCAGCAGGGTGATCCTGAGCCGGGAATTAAAACTGGACGATATACAAATGATGCATAAAGAGGTTCCGGATATTGAACTGGAAACATTTGTTCATGGTGCTATTTGCATTTCCTATTCCGGACGCTGTTTGATCTCAAATTATCTTCATGGACGGGATGCCAATCAGGGTACCTGTACCAATTCCTGTCGTTGGGAATATAAACTGGCTTATGAAAAAGGCTCCTTGCTTGAAGTTGAAGAAACGCAAGAACCCTATGAATACAATTCGCCGCCACCCGAGGGCTTTTATGTAAAAGAAAGCCATCGCCCGGATG
>JAYEJI010000163.1:0-28044 GCA_034660515.1 Fidelibacterota bacterium | reverse complement strand
CGATCCACCTGTTGTACCACGACCTTTCATGATTATACCTAATCCACCACCTAAAAGTAGTCCACCATATACGGTTGCAAGTAAAGGATCATGTGTAACAGGCGATAGTTTAAGGACAACACCGATTAAATCTGTGAACAGAGATATCCAAATAATTCCCCAAAATGTTTTCATCCCGAACTTTTTACCGAAAATTCTAATGCCAATAATAAAAAGTGGAATATTTAGCGCCAGCATAGTAATACCCGGCGGCCAATTAAATATATGATACAGGATGGTGGAAATACCCGAAACACCACCTGCAGAAACTTTATTGGGAATTAAAAAAAGCATCAGTCCGGCAGCCATGATCAAAGACCCTGCCATGATCATGATATAATCAATAAAATTTTTCTTTTGGATCTTATCACGTTCAGTCATACGCACCTCCTAATAATCGCCGAAATATAAGGTGTTTAAAGTGAAGAGAATATTATTTTTTTACAAAAATTATCATCAACGAACCGATGAAAATAAAAAGAAGATTGGGTACCCATACAGCCCAAAATGGAGCAACCAGTCCCGCAATGCCAAGCACTTTTCCAAAGGTCAAAAGGACATAAAATGTAAATAATAACATGAGACTGACAGCAACACCGCCTCCATATCCACCGGAACGTCTTTGAAAGGTCACAAGTGGTATTCCGATCAGAATAACAATAAAACACGCAAAATTCATAGAAGTTCTAAAAAAGAGATTGGTCTCCCAGCGCATAGTTTCCATACCTAGTTGCCGTGAGCGTTCTATGAATCCACGTAATTGTCTGAAAGTCATATTCTCTGGTTTTACACCCTTTTGTTTTAATTCACGTGGACTGACATTCAGCTCTACTATCATTGTATCATGTTGACTGAAGCTTTCAAAGTCTCCATCAAAGATCCGATGTTGGACATTCAAGAGCATCCATTTTTCTTCTTTATCCTGCCATCGTACATGCTTAGCATCGATCCGTTCAGTGATCTTTCCGTCTATTACTCGATGTAAACCTGCATTTCTACCCCGGCCATTTGTAATATTGTATCGACGAATAGTAAATATCTGATGATCGGGCAACTGAAAATAGACCTGGCGATGTATTTTTTGCTCATTGCTCCTGGTGGTGTACTTCATATTATTTTGCATGAATTCCGTGACCTTTTGTTGTGCCGGGACAACTACACGGTCTTCAAAAAAGAAGGAGAACATACTTAACAACAATCCAAATATTAAAAAGGGTAATGCCAGTCGGTATAAACTTAAACCACTAACCTTAAGAGCGGTTAGTTCGTTAAATTTATTAGTTTGCCCAAAAAAGAAAACAACAGAAAGCAATGCTGATACCGGAAAGCACCAATGCAGCATCCAGGGGATCATTAACCAATAATAGTGGACAATTTCAGCAAAAGTTAATTTATTATCCAGAAATTGAGCAATCTTTTGAACCAGGTCAACTAATAAAAAAATGCATATAAAGGTAAGCATGATGAAAAAGAAAGATCGCAGGTATTGCTTAAGCATGTAACGGTCTAACTGTTTCATTATTTGTTTCCCGGAATAGTTCTGAGTTTAAGATAGTCGATACTTTTTGGTGTTGAGCGCAGAATAGTAAATTCCAATTGTTTGATCGTGATCACTTCACCATTTCCGGGAAAACGATCCAAATGATCAAGTAAATATCCCGCAACAGTTTCATACTCACCTTCAGAAATATTCAAATGATACATATCATTTAAATGGTCGATCTCAGTCCGGCCACTCATCATTAGATCACCATTTGCGTGACGTTTTACATCCTCAGCATTCTCATCAAATTCATCATCAAATTCACCGAAAATCTCTTCTACAATATCCTCCATTGTCACCAATCCGGAAGAAACGCCGAATTCATCTACGATTATAGCAATACTTCTCTTGGTATCCTGAAATTCTTTTAAGAGTTCAATAATACTTTTACTTTCCGGATAGAATTTGATCGGGCGAATAATATCCTTCAAATTCTCTTCGCCATTCATCAGATCACGAAGAGAAACATATCCGGTAATATGATCAATGTTATCTTTGTAAATAATGATCTTCGAAAAACCTGATTGAATAAAAGTGTTTTTTAGCGTTAAGGGGGTGGCATCTTCCGGTAAGGCAATAATATCTGTTCTTGGAGTAATGATCTCTGAAGCGCTTGTATCTGAAAAATCAAAAAGATTATCAATATATTTTTTCTTTTCTTCATTCAGTATGCCTTTTTCATAAATATCATATATACTCTGTTCGATCTCTTCCCGGCGGATCATAATATTCATCGGCTCGGTATCACTATTAAATAATTTTAGCAACCCGGCTATTAATTTTTCAAAGAATTTTGCTAAAGGATGCAAGAAAAATCCGGGAATTTTTATTATTGCGCTTGAGAACAGTAAAAAGGAGTTTGGCCTGGAGCGTATAAGGGATTTGGGAAGAACTTCGCCAAATAATAGAATAACAGCTGAGATCAGCAAGATAACCTGCCACCAGTTGAAACCGCCATAAGTACTTAATAACAGTGTGGTAAAAGTCGTTGTTATAACATTAGCCAGTGTATTTCCCACCAATATTGCCGTTAGATAATGTTGGCGGTCTTCATACATTTTTAATGCAGATACCGCAAAAGGCTTCTTCTGTGAAACCCACTTTTGTAATTGCAGGGGATGTGCCGAAATAACGGCAATTTCCGATCCGCTGAAAAAAGCCGAAAGTATCAATCCCAAAGCTGCAAGTATGATTTCTGCTATCATGCTGATAGTTTATTGAAATTATAAGTAAAATACAAGAAATGAGGTTATGGGGTTTAAAGGTTTGGGTGGGTTGGGAAGTGAGAATTTCCAGAATGTATTAGCAGGAGATATTTTGTAAATCTAGCGTTTTTTACCCTGTTTTATCTCGCAATTCCTTAATTCTTAATTTCTCTTTCTTAGTTAAAATCCCTTGCATAGAATTCCAAACTGCGTTATAATTCGTTGATGGGTAAAGGAAAACAACATATTCTGATCTACCTGCTCGGTAAAAACTCGAGAGAAATCTCGTTTTCTCGCAATGGTCTCATTTTTACATTGCTTCTATCTGGATTATTGCTCGTTAGCATCATTGCCGGATCAACCTATTTCGGTTATCGTTTTCTTTCCTCAAGCTTCTCTACAACAAAAGTCATTAAGAGTAAATCCTTAATGAAAACGGTTGAGGTTCTTCAGGGAGAGCTCGCAACTGCTGAAGCTTACCTGGATTCGATGGTAGAATTGAACAATACTATTCGTTTGTATGCCGATCTGCCTCAGCATGATCTAAATATTAAAAATCTTGGTGTTGGTGGTCGTGTCCAAATGGCCAATCCCGAAAAAAGTGGAAATATTGTTGAAGAATTGAATGCGGATATTGAATTCCTTGGCACAAAAGTAACTATTGAGCTTGAAAATTACAAAAAACTTTATACCGATATTCAAAAATATAAACAGCGTCTTGAATATATTCCTGCCATTACCCCCCTTGATGCTAAAAGTTATTATATCAGTTCAAACTACGGATATCGTACCGACCCGATCACCCAGAAGAGAAAATTCCATTCCGGGATCGACCTGGCAGCTAATCGTGGAACATCTATCTACGCATCAGGAAAAGGCAAGGTTGTTTTTGCCGCCTATTCTTACGGAGGATATGGTAATGTCGTGAAGGTGGATCATGGTGAAGGTATTGTTTCAATCTATGCTCATATGAATAGGATCAAGGTCAAAAAAGGTGATATTATTGAACGCGGAAGTTTGATCGGCGAAGTGGGAAGTACCGGCCGTTCAACCGGACCTCATTTACATTACGAGATACAAAAAGACGGTAAAGCCATCAATCCTGTTAAATACATGTGGGACGATAACCCTCTGTAAATAAGTTTAAATTTTGAAATGATA
Organism: Fidelibacterota bacterium; assembly: GCA_034660515.1. Lineage (GTDB taxonomy): Bacteria > Fidelibacterota > Fidelibacteria > Fidelibacterales > Fidelibacteraceae > M50B103. Next base: position 24,096 of record JAYEJI010000163.1, on the reverse strand, counting down.
AGAGAACAGTTTTTGCTGTTCTTTTTTATTTATAAGTGAAATACTTGTTTAGGGGTTTAGGGGGTTAGGGGGTTAGAAGGTTAGTGGTTTAGAGGGTTAGGAATAAAATCCTATTCACCAAGACAATATAAAAACCCATCTCTAGATCCCACATAGATCCGGCCGTCATAGACAAAGGGAGTAGATTCCACGCCCCCTATATAGCGTCGTTCAAGTCGTTGAAGTTTCTTATCTTCATCAAATTCGAAAAGTGAAACACCGCTGTAACTGGCAGCAACAATTCGGTTCCCGATAAAAAGAGGTGTCGAGATGCTTTTCCCTATCCAGCGGGAAGCTATAAGATGCGGTTTGAAGTATTGGTGCTTCTTGTTCGGACCCCATACTTTTGCCGTATCAAGTTGATCATGTTCCAGTAGATACAAATAACCATCTATAGCTGATATTCCTGCCAAATGAGGCATATCGTCTGTTTTGCTTATGTCATTGACCGATACCGTACCGATCACACCCCCACCCCATGTTGCATTTTTTGCGGTATCGTTTTCTGTAGCAAAATACCAAACAACACAAGAGCTATCGGCAGGTTTTGAAGGATCCAACTTGAATGCGCCACCCTGTCCTTCGATATATTGTTTTTCCACACTGACTAAAATACAGTTATCATAAGTCACCGTTGGAGAACCATCCATATCCGCACCAACAAAGAAATCCCAATCGATCGAACGGGTTTCTAAATTGTAACCATAGACATGTCCGGATCCGGCCGTAATATAGATATGGTTTCCAATACGAGCCGGTGATGATTCCGTTATAAGATTTTGTCCATGGGTGGTTTTATCATCTTTGTGGTATAATGGATGTTCTTCTAATGTTATTGGCCGTTTATGATCTTTATAATTTTCACAAGATGAGAAAGCGGGATCAAAGACAACAAAGTTGCCATTTTCCAATCCGATATAAACAGTATCATTAACTATTAATGGAGTGCCATCTACATCGACGGAATAGGATGCGCCCCGCTGGAGGTGATATCTCCAGACTTCTTTACCGCTTTGATAAGAGACAGCACGCAAGGGATGCAGATTGGAAGACCAGGTGCTGTATTTGGGGCCACGACGACTTCCCTGGATGATCAACAATTCTCCTTTAACATCTGTCCATAATGTGCCTGTTCCCTTGATCGCACCGGGAAATTCATATTCCCAAATAATATCACCGTTAGAGGCATTGATCTTTTTCAAGTGATGATCCAATGAGCCTTGAATTAGAAATAACTTGCCATCTTCCCATAACATCAATGGTTGCCCCGTCCATCCGCTGCCTTTCCATAAACGTTCCTTATCACCGATTTTCGTCAGACCTTCCCCTAAATCTGTTTTCCAGATAATATCAAGTTTTCCGGGAGCATTTTCACCATAATAGTTTCGTCTTTCATTACCAAGATAAGTAGAATTGATAAGTTTAATATTTTGCTGGGCAAACGATATTCCGAGAATAATAAAAATAAGAGAAAATATTCTTAGCGTTTTCATGATCAATAGAGAAGTTTACTTAAAATAGCAGCAGCAGCAACAGCGGCATTCAATGATTCTGCTCCACCGATGGCCGGTAAAGTCAGATCGCGATGATCATATTGATCAAAAAAGGGATCTATGCCCCGCGCTTCATTTCCTATTACCAGCAAAAAAGGTAATATTTCTTTTATATTCATATCCTGAATGCGTTCTTCGCTGTGTGCTTTGCTTAACAAAAGCGTACGATCTTTTAATAATGGTTCGGGAAGATCATCAACATAAACAAAAGGTATGTGGAAGAATGAGCCCATACTTGAACGGATTACTTTCGGATTATGTACATCAACCGTACCTTTAATTAATACCAGACCGCCTAATCCGAACCAATGTGCAATACGGAATAAGGTCCCCACATTTCCCGGATCCTGCAATTTATCCAGCACCAGAAAATTTCCTTTAAGGTCCTCAATATCGTATTCCCTCTGTTTGGCAACAGCTACAATACCTTGTGGATTTACCTCAGTTGATATCTGCTTTAAATCCGAACCACTTACTTCATAGCAAAGAGTATTGTCTTTTTCCTGTAACCCAATGAGTAATTCCTTTACACCCGGTTTATTCAACAGAAAGGGATTATAATAGACTTCGTCAATGATGTAATTACTTTTAACCGCTTCTTCTAATGGAAGCAGTCCCTCAACCAGAATAGCCGATTCAATATTGCGGTATTTTTTCTTTTGTAAAGAAAGGGCTCTTTTTAATACACGTTGAGTTAATTCTGATATCATAATATTTTCCATATCAGAATATATGAAATCCATTGCTCCGAAACATGAATAATTTGTTTTTCAATGGAAAATTTTTGTTTAAAATATTAATAATACCAAAATAAGATTAAAATGGAATTAGAAACTAAGCGATTAAAATTGCGGTATTTAAGCTTGGAAGATATTTCGGATTTCTTTGCTTACCGTTCAGACCGGGAAGCAAATAAGTATCAAGGGTGGATTCCAAAAAATATTCAAGATGCACGTCATTTCATCGAATATAAGATCCATTCTATTCCAAATATCCCGGATACATGGATCCAACTGGCAGTTACACATCGGGATGATAATAAATTGATCGGTGATATTGGCGTATATTTCATGCCTGAAAATGAGAATGAAGTCAAATTAGGCTATACTCTGGCAAGTGCCTATCAGGGATTTGGATATGCACGCGAAATGATTGAAGCATTGATCGATCATCTCTATCATAAATTTGGTAAAACCCGCTTTATTGCACTTATTGCACCGGATAACTCTCCTTCGATCCGTTTGGTTAAAAAATTGGGGTTCTTTCAAAAAGATATTGAGCTTGAACCCGAACATTGCGAAGAAGATTATCCGGAGGACCTGCTTTTTATTCTTGAAAAATGACCTCAGTCCCCAATAGCTAAAAAAGAGCTTCAATTTCTTGCAAATTCATTGTATCATTAAAGGTTTAAAAGACCAACAAAGGGAATATGAAGAAGAAAAATCAAGATAGTAAGTACTGGTTTAGGCTGGATACCTCTGCACAGATATATCCGGCAATTGAATCTCCCGAGCATACAAATATTTTTCGTATTTGGGCAAAAATGGAAGAAGAAGTAGATCTGGATACGGTAAAGAAAGCTCTGGAGATCATTAAGCCTCGCTTCCCCTACTACAATGTTCATTTGCGCACGGGATTGTTTTGGCATTATTTCGAGCAAAATGATAATCCCTCCAAAATATGGCCGGACACACCTCAGCCATGTGAGCGCTTATATCCCATTTATAATAACGGTTATTTATATCTCATTAGGATCTATAAAAATAATCTGTCAATGGAATGTTCACATGTACTGACAGATGGTGGCGGTGCATTGGAATTTTTAAAAACCCTGATCACGCACTACTTGATCCTTCTGGGAAAGATCGATGCCGTTCCAAAAGGTATCATGGATATTCATGAAAAACCTGATCCTGAAGAATATGAAGATGCCTTTAAAACGATCATCAATATGGAAAAAGATAACCTGGACAATTCACCCCGGCAGCGAAGTTTGTTCAATACTGATGGGGTTTTTCAGCATCACGATACCCTTCTTCCTCTTGGGAAATATAAGATCATTATTGGAACTATCCCTCTCAAGGATTTGAAGGAGCTTTCGAAAAAGTACAACTGTACGATAACGGAGCTGCTTGCTTCGCTCTATGTTGAAGCGTTGATACATATACAGTATGATGATGTCAAGAATACGAAAAAACACCGGTCTATCGGTATGGAGATCCCGGTAAACTTACGAATGCTTTATCCTATCAAATCCATGAGAAATTTTTCTTTATTTGTGGTCCCGCGATTTGATCCTAAAAAAATCGATAAATTCGAAGATATCATCGATTTTTTGAAACCCTACATGAAAGAACATATCACAAAAGAATACCTAATCACCATGGCTCAGGACAATTATGAACTGACACAAAATAAAATCATAAAATGGGTTCCTATATTCATTAAAAATTTTATAATCAAGTATTTATCAAATACTCAGGGGCACGCGCAATTTTCAGGCGCAATTTCAAATCTTGGTGCCATTCGCCTGCCTGAAGAACTAAATGAACATATAGACGATATGGGTGTTCTCCTGGGACCAACCTATCATTGTTTGACCGGTTGCGGTGTGGTAGGCTTCAAGGATCATATCCATATTAATTTTGGGCGTATTAACAAACATCCCCGTGTTGAAAAACATATCTTCCGACGCCTGGTTGAAATGGGGGCACATGTCAGTATTAGAAGTAATTGAGGTATATTATGTCATATTGTGTACATTGCGGCGTTAAACTTGCCGAATATCATGAAAACTGTCCACTCTGTAATACCAAGGTGTTGGATCCCAATGCCAAGATCAATCCTCAAACCAGAGATTTCCCTCAGTACAGAGAGCATTTTAAGACAACGGATCCGGACCATATGAAACGTCTGTTAGCAGGAACAATATTATCTTTTACGGCCACTATTTATATAGTTGTTTTACTCTTGATCAATTATCTTGTTAACAAACAAATATCCTGGTCTTTGATCCCCTGCCTTTCTTTTGTTTATATTTGGTTTGTCGTTGGAATTCCTTTACTTAGGTCCGGACAAACTTTTTTCAGACTTTATACTTATGATACATTTGCGACCGGATTATACTTATTGGCTCTAAATCTGATTATTTCGGGTAGTATTGCCTGGGCTCAATTTGCTTCCTCTGCTATCTTATTTGTTTGGGTCATTATGGCCGGTATATTCATATCAGATCGTGTCAAGAAATGGATCCCTATGATTATTTATTTTATTATAGCCAGTATATTGTTTACTGCATTGTACGCTTTTATGCTGACTAATAATCAGGTGATCCTACATCTTGTTCTTCCTATTTATGTCTCTATGTTATTCTTTTCCCTGCTAACATTCTTTTTGGCAAAGGCAACGGTCTTTGATATCTATAATTTTTTGGCCATTTTATTTGCCAATGCCGCCTTATTATCATTCGCCGTTGATATGATCATCTCGCGATCCTTGCAGGGTAGTTTTCAACCAACTTGGTCAATTTTGGTTTTGGCAGCTTTTATTCCATTGAGTCTGACAGGTTTACTAATGCGAAATCTGAGGATACTCAGAAGTTTCCTCGCAAAGAAATTCCATAATTAGCGACGAAAGGATAATATGCAATTAGGTTTTATCGGTTTAAAATACTCGGGGAAAAGCACACTTTTTGAATTGCTGACCCAGGAAAAATTCGAATCAGTTCAGACAGGAATGGCAGAATACCATCGCGGACAAGTTATGCTTCCGGATGAACGCATCACTCGTTTGTCGGAGATCTTTAATCCCAAAAAAACTACTTTTGCATATTTTGATTGTATTGATGTAATGGGGATACCGGCAAGCATGCGAACCGATCAAGCGGCCAAATACCTTGAAGCGGTTCGCCAGACAGATGCTTTAGTAGCGGTTATTCAGGTTTTTGATGGTTATGATGCTGAAGGTCAAACTAAGTTTATAGATCCGGTTGTCGATTTAAATCGTCTTGAGGATGATCTGATCTTTGCTGATCTGTTAGTTGTTGAAACCCGCTTAGACAAAGTCAATCACCTTAAAGTCCGCTCCGCCCCCCAATTTAACCAACGCGAATTGGAGATTCTCGAAAAATGCAAGCTTGTGTTGGAAGATAATACACCCCTTCGCGAGATCGAGATCGCAGAAAACGAAGATAAACTGATCCGTGGATTTCAACTTCTTTCACAAAAACCGTTGATGGCGGTTCTAAGCTGTGATGAAGTTCATTATGCAGATCGTGTAAAATATGAAACAACTTTCAAAGACAGTTTTCCCAATATTCCCGTTACCTCAGTATCTGCATTGGCGGAAAAAGAGATCCAGGAGCTGGATGCCGATGAACGCGCTATGTTCATGGAAGAATTAGGAATAGATGAACCCGCGATAAATCATGTGATCACTACCTCCTACTCCGCTATTGGCTTGATCTCTTTCTTTACGGTCGGTGAAGATGAGGTCCGCGCCTGGAATCTTCGCATACCCGCTACGGCTCCCGAAGCCGCCGGTGTGATCCACTCCGACCTGCAAAAAGGATTTATTCGAGCTGAAGTTGTTGCCTATAACGATTTCATGAATGAAGGCGGCATGGCAGAAGCAAAAGCCAAAGGATTGGTACATCTTGAAGGAAAGGAATATCTCGTTAAAGATGGAGATATTCTGAATATCAGGTTTAATATCTAGTACTTAAAAATTAGAATTTGGAAAAATATAAAAAAAAAGGAACGGTCGTGACCGTTCCCTACATTTATATGTCGTTATTTTTACTGGCCTAATTCTTTCAACCTTGCCTTCCGTGAGATCTTTTTAGTTTTGATCTTGGCGAAAGACTTAATATGATCCATGATCTTGATATTGATAACATCATCATGAAGCTGGTTCTTGATCTGTGGTGATTCGTAATATTTTTTATAACTGTCGCGTAATTCTTCATTGACATCTTTCAGCATCTCTTCGATCCTTGCGTCAACATCTGTATCTTCTACTTTGATCTCATTGTCCTTGACGATCTTGTTCTTTACCAATTGCCATTTCAGACTTTTTACTGCGGTGTCACTGTAATTTTCAACTATGGCTTTTTCATCCATTTCCTGATCGGAAGGATAGCGTTTTTTCATATCTTCATAGATGTTCTTTGCTTGTTCTTCGATCACTGTCTTGGGTAATTCTATATCTTTTAATTCATCAATAAAGAAATCGGCGATCTGTTCTTCAATGCGGGAATCTGACTGACGGGTCCAGTAGCTTTCCAATTCATCTTTGACCTTTACTTTTAAAGCTGCAAGATCTTCGACATCGGGATCGACGGTTTGAGCAAATTCATCATTCAATTCGGGAAGAACATGTTCTTCAACAGCAGTCACGGTCAGTTTGAATGTATGATCGGCATCTTGATCATTTTTAAGTTTAATAGTGCGGATCTCGCCTGTTTTCACTCCAAGCAGGTCTTTTTCAACATTACCGTCAAAAGGAGCTTTTCCAAGAGATATCTTACTATCTTTGGCTTCATTCACAACTTTACCATCTTTGTCAAACTCCTCGACATCTGCAAGCAAATGATATCCGCTCTTTGCGCCTTCTTTGGCCAATTTTACTTCTGCAGCATTTTCGCGAAGGCGTTCCAACGATTCGTCGATATCTTCTTTTTCAATAAGATAGTTGAGTTTTTCGAGTGGAAATCCATTTTGATATTTTGGCATATTCCATTCGGGCATGACCTCGAATTTAACTTTCAATTTTAGCGGTGTACCTTTTTTGAAATCAAGATCAATCAATTCGGGTTGTGAAACAGGATTGATCTTTTTTTCATCCAGAGCAGAACCGTAATAATCAGAGAATTTATCATTGATGAAATCATAATCGATCTGAGGACCGAATTTCTTTTCAAGAATACCCACAGGGACCATTCCCTTACGGAAACCCGGTAAAGTTATATCTTTAGCAAATTTTTTGGTAAATTTTGCGTGGTCTTTTTCAATATCTTCCCATGTGAATTCAAATTCCATTTCGCGTTCGGTTGCTGATAAGTCTTTTACACTGATTTTCACTGCTGCTCCTTTGTTTTAGCCGCCTAATATACAATGAGATAGAGCCGTATTCAAGGAGTATTTTGGGGGTATAGGTGTTCGGGATTCGGAGTGTTGGGGAAATGAATATCGGATCATAAATCATGAACATTCGAACAATAGATTTAATATCGAAATTCGAATGCTCGAATGTTCGGGGTTCGATATTCATATCACTCTAATACTTTTTTGTGGTATATAAAAAAGGAACAGGCGTGCCTGTTCCCTACATTTCTTTCAAATTACCGATTACAGTTTACTTTTCACCGCTTTTTTAAGGCGTTCGGGCGTACCAACATCCATCCAATCACCATCACTATGATCATAAGCAAGGATCGTTTCGGTTTTGGCAGTTTCAATATAAAAATCAATAATACTGAAATTCCCATTCGGCATGTGTTTTAACAACTCCGGATGAACAAGCTGAATTCCGCTGAATGCAAATTCATGGCCATCTTGTCCTTTTTGTTCTCCGGTCACTTTATTCTTCCAGCCACAAAGGCGATGTGTATCATTAAAGCAGAGAAGACGATCCGTTTCACGCTTTCGGACAGCCAAAATGGCTAAAGCTTTACTATTCTGATATAAATACATCATATCCAAGAGATCAATATTTGATATGACATCAACATTATAAACGATAAAAGGTCCATTCCCCTCCAAGAATTTCCGGGCATGTTTCAGTGCTCCTCCACTACCCCGGATCATATCTCTTTCGTCTGAAATATGTATCTTTACACCAAAATCATTGTTACTAAGAAAATATTCGATCTGATCTGCAAAGTGATGAACATTAATAATGATCTCTTCAATATCGGCTTTTTGGAGTTTAAGAATAGCTCGTTCAAGCAGGGTAATTCCATTTACTTTTACCAGTGCTTTGGGCATGATATTTGTTATAGGCTTTAAGCGTGTTCCCAAACCAGCAGCCAGGATCATTCCTTTCATCTTAACTCCTGTCGAATTGTTGAGTTGTCTAGTCGTCGAGTAATTCAAGGTAGAGAGCTTTTGCTTCTTATCTTCTAAACCACTAAACTTTTATCTTTATACTTTATTCTTTTTTCTTTCTAGTAATGATTTAGTTGGACGATTATATCATCCCGGTCTTTAAAATACTCCGTAAGCTTCGCAGCACAATAAACTGATCTATGCTGACCACCGGTACAACCGAAACTGACTATTAAGTGGGTAAATTTACGCTTCACATAATCATCGACGGTGGTTTCAACCATTGCTGTTGCATGTTCCAAAAAGGTTCCGATCTCTGTCTTTTCTTCCAGGAATTCAATGACGGGTTTATCTTTTCCGTTCATTTTTTTGTATGCATCATATCTACCAGGATTATAAATGCCACGGCAATCGAAAACGAATCCGCCTCCATTACCTGAATTATCATCCGGTATTCCCTGTTTATATGAAAATGAGCTTATCTCTAAAGTTAGTTTCTCTGAATCCGAGCGGCCGAATTTCATGAGTTTTTTATTTTCTGTGATCTTTTGCAAAACAGACATTAAAGCAGGAAGTTCAATGGGAAGATCCATATTTTCAAGTAAATACTTAATATTTTCAATTGCGTATGGAACACTTTTTAAGAAATGCTGTTTCTTCTCATAAAATCCCCTGAATCCGTAGGCTCCCATCGCCTGCATAATACGTACAAGAACATAAGCATGATAGTATCTTGTGAATTCTTCCCGGTCGAATTTGTGGTATTTCTTTAAAACATCAAGATAATATTCGTAAAGTATATCACGGATGTGTTGAGGGATATCAGCCTTAGCATCATAAAGCAATGAAGCAACATCATATTGCAGTGCCCCATAACGCCCTCCCTGAAAATCGATGAATATGGGGTTGTCATTTTTAAGCATGATATTGCGGGACTGAAAATCGCGATAAAGAAAATGCTCGCAATCCGTTTCCAGTAAGTAATCGGCAAAATGATTGAAATCATTTTCCAGTTCCTGTTCATCAAATGGGATCTTTGCCAGTTTTAGAAAGTAATATTTGAAATAATTCAGATCCCACATGATGGATTGACGGTCAAAACGATAGCGGGGATAGCATTTATTAAAGTCCAGGGTTTTACCTGCCTTTAACTGGAATTTAGGTAGTTCTCCAAGGATCTGTTTATAAAGATCGATCAATCCCAAAGGGAATATGCCATTTTTATAAACCTCACTCAGATATGCATAAAGTGTTATTTCACCCAGATCTTCCTGCAGGTATATATTGTTATCCAGATCTTCTGCATATATCTCCGGGACGGCTAGTCCGTGTGCTCTAAAATGACGACAGAATGACAAAAAGGCAATATTTTCTTTACGGTCTTCATTATATACACCGATTACCGAACGTCCGGAATCACCTTTCAAACGATAATATTCACGATAAGAACCGGAACGAGGCATTTCCTCAAGAGAGACACATTCTTCATTGAATAAAGAGGTATATAGTTTTTTTAATTGCCGTTTTTTTTGCATGCTCATCCTTTATTTTCTCAGCCAGTAGCTGGGATTTAATTTTTCTTGTTCGTGCCACAATTCAAAGTGCAGACGCGTTCCATTCATTGACCCATCAGAACTGACAGTTGCCAGCTTTTGTCCTGCATCCACATATTCATCCTGGATCACGTCAATGTTTTCAATATGGGAATAAACGGAGTAGTAATTGTTGTCGTGTAGAACAATGATCGTATTCCCAAATCCTCTCAACCATGTTATGGTTACGATCATACCATCAGATACTGCCCGAACGGAAGCCCCGGATGAGGCTGAAATATCTATTCCCGAATTTTCTGTTATTGTACCCAATACGGGGTGTTTTTGTTTCCCAAAATTACTAATGATCCTACCGGCTACCGGCCAAGACAATTTGCCCTTCTTCTCATTGAAGGGTAATTCAACGACCTCGCGCTTTTTACGTTCTTCCTCTAGTCTGGCTAAATATGCTTTCTTGTCTTTCTGTGTTTTTTCTATGACATTCCGGATCTCTTTGATCGAATTTTCTTTATCTTTGATCTGTTCTGCCAGAAGAACTTTATCTGCAGAAATCTTGCTGTATTTTGATTCTTTGTCTTTTTTTAATTTTTTAAGATTATTTTGTTCTTGTTCAAAATCTTTAACATTTTTTGCTATTGCTTTTGTTTCTCTGTCTATTTGAGCGTTCCGTGTATCAATAAAGTTTATGTTATCAATGATCGCATTATAAAGTTCACGATCCGCTTCATTTACGGCGGAAATATATTTTATGCGATAGTAGAATTCGCGGGGAGAAGCAGCATCAATAAAGAGATCCAATTGACGATCGGGTTTAAGTTTATAAGCATGAACTACCCGTTTTTTATAACGATCAATTAATTCTTCACTTTTCTTCTGAGCACCCTGATAATCCCGTTGTAATTGTTTTTTCTTTGCTTTCCGGAGTTCCATTTCCCGTTTCTGCAGGCGAATTTTTTCATTGGTCAGGGATATCTGTCGTTGAGTATTATCCATCTCCCGTATCAATCCTTGCTCCTGCTGCTGAAATTTCTTTACTTCCGATCGTAAAGAATTCAATTGTTTCTCAAGCTCTTTCAGTCGCTCATTACCATGATCGATCTTTTTATCGTAAGCATCAACGGACTCAGCAAAACAAAGTGCTGAAAATATGCTCATACAAACAACAAGAATCCGGATTATCTTTTTAAACTTCATTAAAGTAAAATAACATAATAATGGGAGGGAATAAAGAAATTAAATTGAATTTAGGGGTTAAGGGTATGAGGTCTGTGGTGTGGGAAAGTTATAAATTATAGGTTATGAGTAAAAAAAGCCGAGAAACGATCTTTTTCGTCCGTCAGTTGACTCCGATTTGCTCGGGGGAGATTATAGGCGTAGGTTGAGAGCCAATATATTCTAACAACTAGCTACTAACTTCTATGGCTGATTCCTGCTTAGTGCCTACTGCTTACTGTTTTTCAGTTACCCATTTCTAGTCACTAATAAAAAACCTCGCCGATATTTCACAGCGAGGTTCATTTTATTCACATCTGAATGGTGGATGATTTTAATACATTCCGCCCATGCCGCCACCCATACCGCCTGGAGGCATCGGAGGCATTTCAGGTTTATCTTCGGGAAGATCACAGATCACTACTTCAGTTGTCAGCAGGAGGCTTGTGACCGATGCGGCATTTTGAATTGCAGCGCGAGATACTTTAGTAGGATCTACGATACCGAATTCAAACATTGAGCCATAGCACTCATTACGTGCATCAAATCCGTAATCACCTTTATTATCGGAAACTTCTTTGATCACGATCGCAGGTTCAAGACCGGCATTTGCAATGATCTGACGAATCGGGTATAAAAGTGCCCGTTTGACAATATCAACACCCAGAACTTCATCACCTTTAGCACTTTTTTCAACCTTATCAAGAACTTTTGCAGCACGTAGAAATGCAACACCGCCACCAGGGACGATACCTTCTTCAGTTGCTGCGCGAGTTGCATGTAAAGCATCTTCAACAAGAGCTTTCTTTTCTTTCATTTCAATTTCAGTAGCTGCACCGATGTTTAATACTGCAACACCACCTGCTAATTTAGCTAAGCGTTCTTGAAGTTTTTCGCGGTCATAGTCTGAAGTTGTGTTTTCGATCTGAACGCGAATTTCATTTACGCGACTTTTGATAGCAGCAGAATCACCGGCTCCATTAACGATAACAGTATTGTCTTTATCAATATTTACACGGGAAGCCTGACCAAGATATTCGATAGTTGCATTTTCAAGACTGTAACCTTGTTCTTCAGAGATCACTGTACCACCGGTAAGAATAGCAATGTCTTCCAGCATGGCTTTACGACGATCGCCAAAACCCGGAGCTTTGACTGCAGCTATCTTTAATGTACCCCGTAAACGGTTTACAACGAGAGTAGCCAGAGCTTCACCTTCAACATCTTCAGCGATGATAAAAAGTGCACGGCCCATTTGTGTGGTTTTTTCAAGAATGGGTAGAAGGTCTTTCATGGTAGTGATCTTCTTGTCGTGGATCAGAATAAAAGGATCTTCAAGAAGAGTTTCCATTGATTCGGTATCTGTCACAAAATATGGTGAGAGGTAACCGCGATCAAATTGCATACCTTCAACAAGGTCTAAAGAGGTCAAAGCGCTTTTGGCTTCTTCAACTGTGATCACACCGTCAGTTCCGACTTTATCCATTGCATCTGCAATGATCTCGCCGATGGGAACTTCAATGATCTCTTCTTTATCCTGACCGGTTTTGCTCATGCGGACAACCTGGTTATTTGCTGAAATAGTTCCAACCTGTGCGATCTTTTCTCTTGAATCATTGACTTTTTTGCTCATAGCGGTCAGTTCATCAAGAATTGCAGCAACAGCAGTGTCAATACCGCGTTTCAATTCCATCGGATTTGCACCTGCCGTAACATTCTTGATACCTTCAGTTACGATCGCTTGTGCAAGAACTGTGGCCGTTGTTGTTCCATCACCGGCAATATCCGATGTTTTAGAAGCAACTTCCTTGACCATTTGAGCGCCCATGTTCTCAATTCTATCTTCAAGTTCGATCTCTTTTGCAACAGTGACACCGTCTTTAGTCACCAGAGGTGCACCAAAGCTTTTTTCAATGATCACATTCCGTCCTTTTGGTCCCAGTGTTACCTTAACAGCATTTGCAAGCTCATCAACACCCTTCTTTAATTTACCCCGGGCATCAACATCATATTCAATTTGCTTTGCCATCTATTTTCTCCTTTGTTTTTTTTTGCTTGGGAATTTATGAAAGGAAGAGCATGAATTCAAGTGAATTTGAGTAAATATTAATACTAAAAAAAAAGTAAGGGATGGTCGTGACCATCCCTTATATATTATTACATATTTTCCGTTTACTATTTATATTTCGCGATTTATATCTCGCGTTTCACTTTTTCTGTCTTTTGCTTTCATTTCATCCTTTTCGTCGGGGGCTTCATAACAATGACGACAACGTGCTTCGTAAACCTCTCCGGCTCCCACGACTACTCTTTCTTTGGATGATGTCATGCGATAAGTATAATTGGCCGGAGCCCCACAGCGCATACAAATAGCATGCATTTTGGTGATATCCTCAGCAATAGCAAGAAGTTGAGGTAAAGGCTCAAAGGGAATACCCTTATAATCCATATCCAAACCGGCAATGATAACCCGTTTACCGCTATCGGCAAGGCTCTGAACAATTTCGATCAGATTATTCCCGAAAAATTGTGCTTCATCGATACCGATAACTTGAGCGAATACAGCATGCTGGAGGATCTCATCAGCATCTTTTATCACAATGCTCTGTATTTCCTGCTTGTTGTGGGAAACGATCTTTTCTTTGTGAAAGCGATTATCGATCTTGGGTTTAAAAACCACTACCTTTTGTTTTGCGATCTGTGCACGACGAAGACGACGGATCAATTCCTCCGTTTTACCGCTGAACATAGACCCACAAACAACTTCAATATGACCATTTTGTGGACGCCATCCTGACTGCATGTTATCCCTACCCTGTTAAAAGTGATGAAATTTTTGTGCGCAAGAGATCGATCGCTACTTTGTTTTTCCCGCCTTCGGGAATGATCACATCCGCAAAGCGTTTGCTCGGTTCAACAAAGGTTTCATGCATCGGTCGTACCGTTTGCATATATTGATCGATCACATTATCTATTGCTCGTCCCCGTTTATATATATCGCGCTTCAATCTACGAATAAACCGAATATCGGGATCGGTATCCACAAATAACTTAATATCTAAAAGCTTGCGTAATTTAGCTTCGTAAAGGACCATGATACCTTCAACAATGATCACTTTTTGTGGCGTAATGGTCAAGGTTTCTTTTGAACGCGAATGTGTTACATAATTATATTGAGGTACATCAATAGTTTTACCGTTGACCATGGCTTTCAAGTCTTTGATCAACAGATCAAATTCCACTGAATCCGGATGGTCGAAATTCCATTTCATTCGTTCTTCCAGCGGTAGATGAGCTAAATCTTTGTAATACCAATCCTGTTCAATGATCACTGTCCCGTTCAGATGCATATCCTTTACAAGTGCTTTTGCTACCGAAGTTTTTCCGGAGCCACTACCACCTGCAATTCCAATGATAATATTTTTTTCCATTTACTTTATCCCAGATCCTTATGTCCAAATGCTTTTGGCAGTAACGTTTTCATATCTGTTGTATCTTGTATATCCCCATTCTCATTTGCAAGAATGATATCAATATTTCCACAGATATCAAAAATGACCTGACGGCAGGCGCCGCAGGGGGTTACACCATTGCGACTTACAACGGCCATAGCAGTAAAATCTTTTTTACCTTTTGCAAGTGCCGTGGCAATAGTGTTTCGTTCCGCACAGACAGAAAGTCCGTAACTGCTGCTTTCTATATTGACCCCGCTAATGATCTCACCATCGGTGCAGAGTAATGCAGCCGCTACCTGAAAATTTGAATAAGGAGCATATGCATACTCCCTGACTTTCTCAGCGGAAGCTACAAGTTCTTTCTGTTTATATTGATCGATCATGGTGCACCTAAGCTATAGTGTTGACGCACATACTCTCGAATATGTTCATAATACATGCTTTCCTGATAAGATAGCAAATATTTTTCAAATATTTCAATGGAGATATGAAATTTCTGCATTTTTTCCAAGAAATCCGCATATCTCAGCATAAAATAGTCACTCATGTCGGTTTCCAGCATTGCTTTGTAGTGCTCTTCCCAGAATTTTCCTTCACTAATAGTATCATTCAACGAATTTAAGCAATCAAGATATCTAAGAGCATATAATTTCATTCCCCCTGATCTTTCATTAATCAATTCTTCAAAGATCTTGCCGGCGGAGGCGGTGTTGTTTTGTAAAATGAACTGCTCGGCATCCAGCCAGGCATCATAATGCATGCTATCCTTCATTACAATATTGATCAATTCCGTATAGGCAAGAATATCATTGTAAAGGGGATCATCCAAAGGCAGCATGGCAAGTACTTGTTTTGCTTTTTGGGTTAATGAATCCTTATCTCCGGCAATAACCGAAGCAAAGAACTTTTGAGGAAGCAGTTGATCTTCTTCGTGAACCATCATGTGATATTTGCTTGGAGCAGTCTCAAGAAATTCTACGGCTTTTTGATATTCTCCTTTGGCAATATAAAGATCCGAGATTCGTGAGATCACATATCGTTTTGATTTCATGGGAGATATATTTGACAGATCGTTATACTCTTTAAAAGCTTTGTCAAAATCCTGATAGATACGATAAGTGATGTCTGCATGCCTTTGGCGTGCGATCTCGCCTGTAATATCCCGGAAAACAGATAATGAATCATAGCGATGATATGCGGATTCGATCAGATTGGCCTCTTCCTGATCGAAAGGTTTAAATCGCAGGTTGGTATAGTGTGATTTATATGGACGGGATATCAAAGATGCTTCCTCGATCAGTTCATAGAATAATTGCTCTTCAGATCTTGCAGCCAATAAAGCCATTGATCTTTTTTTCTTAACTTCTGTGTGATGCTCTTCAGTCCATTTTGACGCTTTAAAGGATATCTTGAATTGATCTTGCCTGAACATACGGTTTGCAAATTTAAATATGATATCATGCATAAGAGGTTCTTCACTCTTTTCACTTAATATCACATATGCAGTCTCATATTTCCCGAGGTGTATATATATTTCGGAAAGTAATTCCTTTGCCTTTGTGCTATTCTGATCTTGCAGTCCATTTATTGCACGACGATATAAAGCTGATAAAGGATCAAAACTGAAAAGGCTTGCACGAACATATCGAAGATCATTGGGATCATTCTCAAGAATATGAAGGATCTCATTGACTGCCTGATCCCAGTTCCGGTATCTCAAAGATGTATAAAAATTGTAATTTACCAGTAATTTGGGATCTCCCGTGATTTTCCTCAGATCATTTACAACAAGTGGAAAATTACTTCCCATACCATATTCTATGACATCGTAATAAACAGCATTGGCATAGGAGTTTTTCATGCTTCCTGTTTGTCCTTTAAAAACTACAGACCAATATTTTCGGGCATTTTTCGGATCATTTAAAGCATAATAAAGTACGCCCAGTTCAAGTTTCAGATACCTGTCATATTTTCGTTTATTCGCCTGCAATTCCATCACCGGCAGAAGATCTTTATACTTTCTTTGCAGGATCAGCATGTTCTTATAACGGGTGAAATAGGTGCTATTATCCGGATTAGCAGAATAAAGGTCAACATAGAGTGATTCCGCTTTGACATAATCTCCGTTTTTTTCAAATGCGACAGCTTTTTTATAAATGTTTTGTTGATCATTGTCGCGTCCATATGCTGTTGAGGACGGCATGAGCAGAATGAAAATCATTATATATACAATGTGTTTCTTCACTATTTCTTTACCTCGGAACCTAATTTTTGTCCCAATAGAGATTCAAGATATCTTTCCATGTCTCGTTTTTCCTTCGGTGAAAGTTCACTGTTCTGTACTTCATGTCGCAGAGCGTTGATCAATGATTCATGATCTCCAAGATCTCCGGGCAGAGAGAGTGGATTATCTCTTAAAATCTCTTTTGCTGTTATTGATTCGCGCTCTTTTTTGTAATCACGCGATGTTGCGGAGCGACTGGCATCCAGCAGGCGTTGAACTATCTTTTCCTGCCTCATGATGGTTTGGCGATCCACTTGATTTTTTCGCATTTGATTGATCACATCTTCCATATCCCTGGCAATCCGATCCAAATTCCCTTTCATGCGATTACTACCGCTATCTTTAGACATTTCCTGTTGAATTTGTTTTAATCTGCGCCGTAACGCTTGCTGGCGTGCCGCCATTTTGGCTAACTGGTCCATCATTGAGCTGCCGGGGCTAATATTCATACCCGGCTGTGGCATGGATGAATTCAACTGCTGTTGTTGTTCCGCCATTTGCTGAAGTTGCTGCATATAGAATTCCATTCCTGAAGCATTGCCCTGTTTTTGTTCCTGAATCATATTCAATCGTTCGAGCAATATCAATGCCAGTTGATTCATGCTTTTAAAAGCGGTATTAAAATTCTTTTGTCCCGTGGGAAGTTTTGCTTCTTCAATTTGCCGGATACCGGAACGTAAATTTCCTATCACTTGTCCCAATGCTCGTCCTATAGCTTTATCGACAAGAAAGGTCTTTTTAGATAGAGCCAACAAATCCTCATTAATATCCAAAGCAATTTGCAAAATATTATTCGTTTTGCTTGTATATTGATGGATCAAAGGAGACCCGTTCGTTAAGTCCCTGCCCTCTTCCAGCGTCTTTTCCTGTTCATTGGACATAAATAGAGTTTGATGGAATGCGCGCTGAAAAGCATTGGCAACCTCATCTTTCTGCTTCTGCATCATACTTGAAGCCATTTGTGAAAATGACTGTTCCAATGAACGAAGTTTTTGCTCTGATTTCCGGCTTTGTTTTTTCCCGTTTTGTCGGTCGGATCTTTGATAGCTTTCACTCGCCATATCCATGTTGAAAGAAACATCTTCTTCGTTCATTTTTTCAAGGAACTCCTCATATGCTTCACGGGCTTCTTCATCGAACAGTTTGGAAGAATTCTCACTTAATTTTTCCCATTTTTTTGTATCATTACTGATCTTGTCTTGTTGTTCCGCAAGATCATCAGAAGATCTTTGATCCGCTTTCTCCAATAAATTTTGTTGTTCTTTTAAACTTTCTTTTATTTTTTGCCCAAGCTCTTCCAATCGCTGTTCCTGCTGAATGCGCTTAAATACTTCCAGCATTCTATCGAGACTTTCTTCAAAGCGTTTGGCTTTTTCCGTAAAATCTTTCAGGATCTCTTCCATATTCGAGGTATCGTTACGCTGTAATTTTTCCTGAAGCATTCGCATCATCTCAAATAATTCATCATCAATGAGTTCATTCATTAATTCCTGTAATTGTTCAAAGCTTTTCATGACATCATCTGAGAAGAGCGCATTTTCTTCCATGAATTTTTTCTGCTCATCCATGGCCGATTGCATATTTTTTAGTTCTTCCTCCGCTTTCTCCAATGCGTTCAAATTCTCTTCAAGCGCCGTTTTATCCTCCCAGCTCATTTCCCCTTCCTGAAGAAGCTGTTTTTGGATCTCATCGAGTTCCTCAACAACTTCTTTTGTTGATATTAATTCATCCTCCAGCATAGCTATTGTCTTTTCTTGAATTTCATCTTGTCGCTCAAACAGATCGATCAGCGAAGGAAATGTGGCATAATAAATTGTTGAACGAATTGTTTTAAACCCTGAGATAGCATCGTTATCACTTAATTTAAAATAATATCTTATCTCTGAACCGGGTGAAATAAAATCTTTGATCTCCCAAACACCCATGCGGGTTTGCAAACGTGAATCTGAGGTAAAAGGCAGATCTATACTCTTGGCGCTTGTATCGAGAGAAAAGCTGTATTCGGAATGAACAGTATAATTTACCGTAAAAGAGGATATTCCAAAATCATCTTTCAAATGAGCCACATAAGGCAGGGCCAATTCCTCGTTCAATAACAGATCATCTGAGAGTTTTGGGTTTAGTATCTCAAGCGCCGGAAAGGCATCTTCTTCGATCTTAATCGTATATCCAGGGTCGGATTCAACCGAGATCCCGGCTTTATTTATGAGTTTTAATTTAAATGACCCCGTTCTTTGGGGTATCCATGTAATATGAGCATGATCGTTATCGATCTTCAGATCAAATGTATCTTCAGATATGATCAGAGTTGAAGGACCAAAGGGTTCCGATAAACGGATATCAATACTTATTTCAGATCCGTAAAGCAAGGTCAGTCTGTCTACATTTCCCTGATAGAATGCATCGCTTATTCCGGAATATTCCGGTGAACGAACCGTGAAATCAAGAGATCGAATACGTGGTCGCTGTAAAAGAATTACATTCAATGTATCCGTATCAATATACTTTCGCGGGTGGAACAGATGCGGACGACGGAGCCTGGCGTAATAAACAGCTGATCGTTGAAGCCTGCCCAGTGAATAATTCAATACGGAATCGCGTGAACGAAGAAACAAGACAGGCATATTTTTTGTGCTGTCATCCACATAAATTTCTATCGGGAAATTCGGGGGTGCATTTTTACGGATATTGATACTCAATGAATCATATGAATAGAGGCTGATATTATTCGGGGAAAGATCGATCGAAAATTCACTTAGAGGTTCAAAAGCTTTTTGTATATGCAAAAAGCGCGAAAAAGCAGAGGCTAATAAAATAGAGAAAATAAGTAATGCGGAAAATATGATCACTGCAAATTTTCTTTTGGTCTTTATGGGTTTGTTCTGATAACTATTCCTGAAATAATTTACGGGAAATTGTTGAATAAAAGATTCTACCGCATAGCTTGAAATGGGATTGTTTTTTGTAGATAATTGATAGTGATTTAATAATTTATCATTGATCTTGGGGAACTGTTGTCCTATGGTGAGCAATAGCGATTCATCTTCTGTTTTTTCATTTGGAACAAGCAATCGAAGAACAATGTCAATTGCTCGAAATAGAAAAAATGCATTAAGAAAAAGCCCATACCACAAGATCGTTTTTTCATTGGGAGATAAGTACCAGATGCTTTCCAATAACAAACAGATCAGCAGATAAAGAGAGTTCGAAGCAAGAAATTCCAAAGCAAGATGTTTTAATCTATCCTTAGCTTTTTGTCCGCGAAATCTCCGGAGTATGGAAGAAAAATATGTCGATCGTGTTTTTTTCACTTTTATCTGTTTAAATGATAAATAAAAATATTTGTGCCCATTTGTAATGCGGCTGTTCGAAGGGCTTCGGGATCATTGTGAACTTCTTCGTTTTCCCAACCGTCACCCAGATCACATTCATAGGTATAAAAGACGACCAAACGTCCCTTGTGAAATAGACCCAAACCCTGAGCAGGTTTATTGTCATGTTCATGTATTTTCGGCAGGCCCCTGGGGAAATCAAAGGTCTGATGATAAATAGGATGATCGAAGGGCAACTCTACCCATTCTTTATCCGGAAAGATCCTTTTCATTTCCCTTCTAAAAGAGTGATCCAAGCCATAATTGTCATCGGCATGCAAAAACCCGCCATTTTCAAGATAATGACGAAGTCTGCTTAGCCCCTTATCGCTAAAACGAACATTACCATGTCCATTCATGTACACATAACTGTATTGAAAGAGTTCCGGCGATCCCGGTTCAACTATTGCCTGCCGTTCAGCCATATCAATTCCCGTATTGATCTCGATGAATCGCATTAAATTTTCAAGAGATCCGGGATTGCTATACCAGTCTCCTCCTCCATCATATTTTAAACGTGCAATGGTAACGGAAGAAAGAGGGGCAGAATATAAGAACATTGCCATGGTAAGCATGATAATAACGAAAATGAAATAAGGTTTTTTCATATTGCAATATAGCTGATATTTGAATAACAAAAAAGGCATACAAACAAAAAAGCGGTTTATACCGCCTTATCTAATCATGTCAAATCAAATTTATTTGAACATCGCCTTGATACTACCCCATGTTTGTTGGGTAACGCCGAGACTGGTCAGGGATACCATCACTTTATCGGAATTCTTAAAAGTACCATCTCTCATTACGGCACGAACAAAGTAGTCAAATTGATAGTTGCCGGTTTCAGTAGATTTTGAGAAAATATTTTCATCTTGAAATGTATAAGAGGCCCCCCCACCAAGCGCTGTCACGTAAGCTCTTTTATCCAGAATATTGCTGTCTGAACGAGAACGATAGATCTCATAATAATGAATACCCTGTTCATCTTTTGCTTGCCAGTCAACACGAATACCCGAATTAAATTCATTAGCTATCACATAATTAAATCCATCCCATGCAAAGAGCAGGCTGCTTCCCAGCACCAGAATAATAAGGGCTATTAGATGTAACTTTTTCATTTTCATTCGTTCTATCAAAAAATATAGTAATAATTTCTCTTGAATGACAAGGAAAAAATCAAGAATACAGTTGAAGAGTTTAATTGTTTTCTTGCTCTCCGCTCTTCACTAGTCACTAGTTACTCGTTACCAGTTACAATTTTTAAGTTCCCGATCCTGAAAACATAATCGCAATCGTATTCAACATGATCTTCAAGTCAAGTTTAAGGGACATATTTTCAATATAGTAGATATCACAGTTAAATTTTTCTTTTACTTCCTCTAATGTTTGAGGATATGGAACCGATATTTGCGCCCAGCCGGTGATCCCCGGCTTTACTTTCATTCGGTGACGGTAAAGTGGTATCTGTTTTTCCAATTGCTCGGTTAGTTTCGGCATATCCGGGCGTGGCCCGATAATACTCATATCTCCTTTTAGAACATTGATCAACTGAGGGATCTCATCCAATCTAAAACGACGGATAAATTGACCCATGCGAGTTACGCGTTGATCATTTTCTGTTGTTAATATTACTTGTTCGCCTGATATCTGAACATTGTGTTTCATACTTCGAAATTTTATTATCCTAAAAGGTTTGCTATATAATCCCAGCCTATCCTGAGTATAAAAGATCGGGCCTTTTGAATCTAGCCTGATCAACATAGAAAGAATTAATCCGAAGGGCAGAAACAAGGCTAATCCCAATACTGATAAAATAATATCAGTAGAGCGTTTGATAAATTTTTCCCAGGGTTGCATAATACCGGGATTAATATCTATAAGAGGAATTCCATAGATCTGTTGTGTCCGGGCTAAACCTGAAATAATATCATACATATCAGGAAGGATCTTCATTCCCACTTTAGAATCGATAACTCTATTTATAACGTCTAATACTTTATCATGTTTATCGGTGCCAAAGGCGATCACCAATTGTTTTACCTGATGCTTCTTAATCAATCCGGATATATCGTCCAAATGTCCAATTACAGGAATTCCTTCAAAAGTATCATTAGTGATTTTTTCATCATCAGTGGAAATAAAACCTAAGATATCATAACCCAAGGCTGGATATTGCTTAATCTTTTTATATATCTCAAATCCTTTTGCATTGCAACCAACTATGAAACTGGGAGTTAATCCGATACCTTTTAGAAGTTGATTATGTCGAATTGACAAAATAATACTTCGGAACACGATGATTATAAACAGTTGTGCGAACCAGTAGATAACTATGATCAGTCTACTAATAGAGAAAGGATTGAAAATATCAAAAGTCAAAAGAAAAAGGAGGATCACACCGTAACTGGTCGCCCTAAATACTTTTATATTTTCGTCTGTTCGTGAAGGTGCTTCGGGTAGATGATATAAGCCATTATAAAGATAAAATATGAGCCAGTAAGCATATAGGACTATTGCCGGCAACCAAAGATCCGAAATATATAATTCTACATCAATTGGAAATAAACCCGACCGGTATCGCAACCAAAACACACCAAAAAAGGCGATCATGGTTGAAAGCATATCTGAAATAAATAGTGCTATTTTATAACTTTTACTCATTCTTGCCTCTATGGTTTAATATCAATACCGCAGATTGATTTGTAATGAATAATATATGTTAGGTTGACCGTCTATATTTTTCAATTCACATGCACTTAGAAATTGTATTTGATTTCGCCAGCGATATAACCATTCTAATCTTAAAGAGTTTGTTGTTGTTATATCACCCATTAACCATGTTGTTTTATCATCAAGATAGTTTGATCTTTCTTCATAATTTTGGTTCGAATTTCCACCTACGGGATAATCAAATCCCAATACATTTACCGAATCTGCACCTTCTAAGAAATTATTGAATTCTAATGAAATTCTATGTTTAGCCGATAGATCATAATTCAATCTTGTTGTAAATAACTGAGTATTTGGCCCCAGATAGAAGCCAAGATCAGATCCATGATGTGTATAAGATGTAAACTCGTATTTGTGTGTATAGGTCCAAGGATGCACGGCAGTCAGCTCAAATATCAAATCTGCAGGTAGTAAACGCGGCGACCATTGTATCCCTCCCTGAAGGGCAAATTTGTTCGCCCACCAATCATTTGCCAGTCTGCTAAATGATAATTCATCTAATAATGCATTACCATAAAGTCTTAATCCATTAAAAGGGAAAACCTCCATTCCCAATACGATCATTTTATTGTCCCTGTCGCCCAATGCGTGCTCAGAAGGCCATAGAAATATTAAAGGAATAAGATATGTCGGTTCGGGAATACGATTTCCATAGATAAGCATTTCAGTAAAATTCACATGAAGACGGGGTGAAAGATTGATCTCGATATTATGACCAACCATATATTTGGGGTCGTAGGTTCGTCCCTCATCAAATGTCCAGGTATAGTTGTTTGCCATCAGCGAACCGTGAATAAATGAATATTTAAAGTTTTTAAATGTTTTAGACCAGCGAAGAGAGCCAAAGGGTATT
>JAYEJI010000162.1:0-8859 GCA_034660515.1 Fidelibacterota bacterium | reverse complement strand
CTTAACATCTCGAACGGAGTTTTTCCAATGACAGATCAAGCTTTATCGTCTTCGCTTATTGTATCCTTTGTTTTCGTTTTGCTTGATTTTATGCTTTTTTTGACTTTAAGGCAATATACAATGACAGAAAGTAAGTATAAAGTATAAGAAATGATAAAAAGTTAGTATTCTCCAGTTATCCACCTTCGCCAAGGCTATGGTGGACAGGCCAGTTACCAGTTACTAATCCCCATCTCTTCAACGATCCACTCGGCACCCGCAAATTTTTGCGTTACAAAGAGAATATAACGAATATCTACACCAATAGTGCGTTGGATCTTAGGCTGGAACATCCAGTCGCTGGTCATTGCTTCGTAATTACCGTCAAATGCCAATCCGATCAATTCTCCATGTCGATTCATGATGGCTGAACCACTGTTTCCATTGGTTATATCCGTGGTCAGCAGAAAACATGAGGGGACATCCTTCAGTTCCGGATCGACCCATTTACCCTTATCTGTGATATCCGCTATTATCGAGGGCATATCAAAGGGCGGAATATCCGTATTCTTGGCTATCATTCCCGAAAGGGTGGTAAATGGTTTATAATAAACGGCATCCCGGGGACTGTAACCCTCTACTTTTCCATAGGTGAAACGCATAGTGCCGGTCGCATCGGGATATTGCGATTTTTTTGTATAGATCGCTAATAATTCCATGTATTGTTCGCGTAATTCATTCATTCGGGCAGACCAGTTGCGTAATCTTTCTTTTTTCTCGAATTTTGGAGCATATAGTTGGACGGCTAATTGTACAATGGGATCACCCATTGATTCCATTTGAGAAGCTCGCATATTGAAAAGACGTTCAATATAGTCAGGGTCTGCCAGTTTAGTTCTGCTGTAAGCGTCCTTAACCCAAGCAAGCGGATCACCGGGCAATTCAAAGTAGTGGAAGCCTTCAGGAGCATTTGCAGCTTTATTTAAAGCATAAGACAAAACTTTCTGATCATACTGTTCGTAGTAACTGTAAAAACGATTGCGCATTTTTTCAACGAATTCCCGTACACGCTTTTCTGAAAAATCAGGGTCTCTATCTGCTTCGGGTTTTGCTCTTTCGCGAGCAACTTCATAAGCATAATCCGCGAGCTTATAGAGAAGTCCGCTATGCTGGCCAAAACCATCCAGGATACTATCATAATTATAATAACTTTCTTTTTCCTTCAGTAAGAGAGTCATATCAGTCAGCAAATGACCAAATCGTTTTTTTAACTTTTTATCGGCATTGATGAATTTTTTAAGTTCGATTTCCGCTTCCTCATGTTTTTGAATAAAATTCGTCTTTTCAAATCCATCCACATTACCCTGGAACTTTTTCATAAAATTATTCAAACTGGCATTTGTATCCGATAATCTAAGTTTTGCCTGAGGATCATTCTCATAAAGTTTCTCGATTATATCCAGAAGATCCCGATATTTTTTAATATTGGGTAAATATTTATATTTTAAAGAATATTCTATGTCCCCGGAAGTACGATATCGGGTCGTTCTCCCAGGAAAACCGATGACAAATGCGGGATCACCGTTTTTTAGATCTTCTGTACTGACTTTCAGCCAATTCTCAACATTCAAAGGGATATTTTCGGGAGCATATCGAGCGGAGCTACTGTCCGGTCCCTGATAAACACGATAAAATGTAAAATCTCCCGTATGACGCGGCCACATCCAGTTATCAATATCACCGCCGTATTTCCCTATGGATTCAGGTGGAGCATAAACGATACGGACATCCAGATACTTGGTAAATGTATATTTGCGATATTCACGACCTTCAAAGAGTTTGACCACTTTACAGTAAATATCATCCTGATTATTTTCCGTCTCTTTAATGATATCACGTATTTTTTTCTTTATAAGTGTTTCACGTTGCGTCAGATCACTTGCTTTACGTGCAGCTTTAAAAACATTTTTAGTAACATCTTCGATAGAAGTCAGGACATAAGCATACTGTCCCGGGGCAGGCAGTTCCCGGCTTTGATCTTCTGCAAGAAAGCCTTCTTTGATATAATCGATCCCATCGCGGGCTGAAGCACGCTGTAAAGATCCGTAAGCGCAATGATGGTTGGTCAGAACCAATCCCTGTGAAGATACAAAGGATGCCGAACAGCCGCCTAACCAGACAATGGCATTGTGCAGACTAGCTTGGTCGGGATTGTAGATCTCATCAGCAGAAATGGTAAAACCATTCTCTTCTAAGCCAAGATCATTTATTTGTGACATCAACCACATGCCTTCATTGGCAGAGATCAGGGAAAAAGATATTAAAATGATAACTGAAATACGCTTGAACATATAATAAACTCCTTATTGCTAACAAGCTGCAATGTAATTATTTTATGGATTAATGGGAAGTGAATTTCACTTAGTCTGCAAAACATGTAAAGACGAAAGATATTGTCTCTCAATAACAATACTTATTTCTTACGATATTTATTTAAGAGCTCTTTTGCCGTTTGAATTATATTTTCATCCAGTTCAAAGTAGGTATTTAAATATTCCAGGGCTTTATCTTCCTGATCATACTTTTCAATGTTTCCTTTACTTCTGATCTGAACATAATTTCCATTGATATAAATAAATTTATCATCAACAAAACGGGATGCAACAATAGCGTTCATATAATTAAATGAATCGATCCAGTTCTTGTTGAATTCTTCGTCACTCAAATGTTCGATATGAAAAGTATAACGGGTTTTAAATTGTCCCTTTGTAATTGTTTGAAGCTGAAATTGTTCTCCGGAAATATGTTTAACGACAAAATCGATCACACCATTGTGTTGAATTGAAATACCATCCGCTATGATCTCCAGGGGTGAATTGATAAGATATCCCGGATCGATGAGGTATTTATTATTGTTTTCTTCCGCGATCGCAAAAAAATGCGGGAATGTGCGTCGGTGAATATCCGCTTTAACGGGATAAGCTTTGATCCCCTCGACAGATAATGAGCTGATCACCAGATTGACCAATGAAAAACAGGTACCTCCAAAATGGAATTCCCGATGATCTGAAAGCAATGTTTTACTGTCTCGTGGACGTTTTTCAGGTTTCATTTCCAAACGCAGGATCTTAGAAATATTCTCATAAGGGATATTCTTTAGAATGGAAAATAATTGTATATCTTTTACTTTGTTCATCTTGGGATTTTAGTGAAAAAGTAGATTATTCACAATAAAAAGAGTGATAAATACGATTGAGTGTTGGGCCCATTAATATTTAAAGTTGAAATAATAATCATAATCCCTTGAAATGTCCAAAAATATATAAAAAACAAAGAAAAGATGTTTGATTTTTTTTTTCTCTTTCTTAAATTGGGAGCAATTATGAATAATAATATATTGAATGTGATTAAGAAGTATGAAGGTAAGCAAGGTTCTGCTATTCCTATATTGCAGGAAGTTCAGGAAATTGAGGGATATATTTCGAAGGATTCTATTAGAAATATCTCCGAACTAACCGGTCTTCCTTCTGCGGAATTGTATGGAATTGTTACTTTCTATTCTATGTTTCGATTAAAACCGCAGGGCCGGCATATCATTCGTATTTGCAAAGGAACAGCATGTCACGTTTCCGGTGCCGATATACTGGGTATCATGTTGCGAGCCCTGCTCGAATTGCCGGAAGACGAAATTACAACGGAAGATGGCCGTTTTACTCTCTTGGAAGTCGCATGTCTCGGTTGCTGCAGTCTGGCACCGGTGATCATGGTAAATGAAGATACTTACGGCAAATTGTCATCTGATAAACTTGAAAAAATTCTGGATAAATACGAATAAACATTATGCTTATTAAAACGATCAAAGTTGGAATGGCAAGCTGTGGATTGGCTGCCGGTGCAGAAGCTGTTTATGAGGCTTTCCGTGAAGCCTTGCCGGAAACGGTAGAATTGAAAAAAACAGCCTGTTTGGGTCTTTGCTATGCAGAACCGATGGTGGAAGTCGTTGACGAAGCGGGTGAGAGCCGTTTTTATGGTGATCTTACCCCTCGAGATGTTCAGCATTTCGTGAATAACACACCCCCTGAGAAGAAATTATTGCTTTCTGAAAAGGAAGAAGCACCTGCAAATAAAAAATTTGCACGGCAAGTCCGTATAGCTTCACGAAATTGCGGAGTAATAGATCCCGATAATATCAATGAATATGTTGAACGGGATGGCTATAAGGCTCTGAAGAAAGTTTGTACGGACATAGATCCTCAGAACGTGATCGATGAGGTCAAAGCTTCCGGATTACGTGGACGAGGGGGAGCAGGTTTTTCTACCGGAATAAAATGGCAATTCGCAAAAGATGCTCCGGGGGATAAAAAATATATTATCTGTAATGCCGATGAAGGTGACCCAGGTGCTTTTATGGATAGAAATATCCTGGAAAGTGATCCTCATGCCGTACTTGAAGGTATGGCGATCTGTGCTTATGCTGTAGGAGCAGATGAGGGATATATATACTGTCGTGCCGAGTATCCTCTTGCCGTACGCAGATTAAAAAAAGCGATCAAAGATGCTGAAGAAAAAGGATTACTCGGTAAAAATATTTTTGGAAGTGATTTTTCACTACACCTGAAGTTAAAAGAAGGTGCAGGTGCCTTTGTTTGCGGTGAAGAGACCGCATTGATCGCCTCCATTGAAGGAAAACGCGGAATGCCGAGATTACGCCCACCTTTTCCTGCTCAATCCGGCCTCTGGAAAAAGCCAACGAATAACAATAATGTTGAAACATACGCCAATATAGCCTGGATCATTAACAACGGAGGCGATGCTTACGCTGCCTACGGGACAGAAAAAAGTAAGGGTACAAAGGTGTTTGCTCTTGCCGGTAAGGTAAAGGAATCTGGTTTAGTTGAAGTTCCCATGGGAACAACTCTGCGTGAGATCATTTTTGATATCGGAGGCGGAATTAAAGACGATAGACCATTTAAAGCAGTTCAGTTGGGTGGCCCATCGGGAGGTTGTGTACCTGAACATCTATTGGATACACCGGTAGATTACGATTCGATCGCCAAGATCGGCGCCATTATGGGTTCCGGTGGTATGGTCGTAATGGATGATACAACATGTATGGTTAACATTGCTTCTTTTTTCCTTAATTTTACCCAGAATGAGTCCTGTGGGAAGTGTACTTTTTGTCGTATTGGCACGAAACGCATGCTTGAGATCCTTCTAAAGATACAAAAGGGTGAAGGTACACTTAAAGATGTAGATAAACTGGAAGAATTGGCTGAACAGATCATTGCTTCTTCGCTTTGTGGACTGGGTAAATCAGCCCCGAATCCGGTGCTCTCGACTTTGCGATACTTCAAAGATGAGTATTTGGCACATATAAACGATCAAAAATGTCCTGCAGGTGTTTGTAAGGATCTTGTATCATTCCATATCAATATAAGTGCTTGTACCGGTTGTACGATCTGTGCACGTAAATGTCCGGTCAATGCCATTGAAGGTGTTGTAAAAGGCCCGCACACGATCGATCAGGATCTTTGTATATCCTGTGGGGTATGCTATGATGTCTGTAAATTCGATGCTGTGATACGCTCTTAATTAACTATAAACAAATATTTACTATGCATATTTTACTCAATAAGAAAAAAGTACCATGTAAAGAAGGACAGACCATTCTTGAGGTCGCACGCGAGAACGGAATATCCATCCCGACACTTTGTCATGAAGCGGAATTGGATGCTTACGGTTCCTGCTGGGTATGTTCTGTCAAGGTTGAAGGAATTAACGGTTTTGTTACCTCTTGCGGAACCAAGGTGCGTGATGGCATGTCGGTCATCACCGATTCTCCGGAAGTAAAAAAAGCCCGCAAAACTGCTCTGGAATTGCTTTTGTCCGATCATTATGCGGACTGTGAAGCACCCTGTAAGATCGCCTGTCCGGATCATGTGGATATCCAGACCTATGTTTCTCTTATTGCTAATGGGAAATTTGCCGAAGCGGTTGAGGTCATCAAAAATAATTTACCGCTACCCATATCGGTCGGCCGTGTTTGTCCGGCTTTCTGTGAAGTGGAATGCAGGCGAAGCCTGGTGGATGATGCAGTAGCTATCCGGCAGTTAAAACGCTGTGCAGCTGATCTGGAAATCGAAGAGGAATGGTGCTTTATCCATGATAAGAAACCTGAAAATGGCAAGAAAATTGCCGTAATAGGTGCTGGTCCCGCAGGTCTGACCTGTGGTTATTATATGAGTACCGAGGGTTATAAAGTGGATATATTTGAATCAGCACCTATGGCTGGTGGTTGGTTACGCTATGGAATTCCCGAATATCGCTTACCCAAAGCAATTTTAGATCGTGAAATTGAAATTCTATGTAAAAACGGCATGAAGATCCATTATAATAAAGAAATGGGTAAAGATGTTTTCCTATCGGATCTGTCCAAAAATTACGATGCAGTGTTTATCGGTATTGGTGCTCAATTGGCAGTCCCTATGCGTACGAAAGGTGCCGATCTTAAAGGATGTTTACTTGGTGTGGATTACTTGAAAGAGGTAGCACTTGGCGAGGCACCCGATATTGGCAAGAAGGTTGCGGTCATGGGTGGGGGAGATACGGCTATTGACTGTGCTCGAACCGCTTTGCGCGAGGGTGCGGATATAACCTTACTTTATCGTCGTACCCGTAAGGAAATGCCTGCAGAATCTTATGAAGTCGATGCCGCTGAAGAAGAAGGTGTAAAACTTAAATTTCTTGTCAATCCCGTTGAATTAATGGGTAAAGACGGACATCTGGATAACATCATTATCGAAAAGATGAAATTGGGTGAACCTGATGAAAGCGGTAGACGCCGACCCGAAGCAACGGGCAAGACTTATGAAGAAAAATTTGATAGTATAATTGCTGCTATTTCGCAAAAAACTGATGTTTCATGGCATGAAGATGAAAGAAATAAGATAGATCATGAGCTATTATTATCGAAATGGAATACAGCTGAAGTCGATGAAGATACTATGCATTGGAACGACAATGTATTTGCGGGTGGTGATTTCCGCCTGGGTCCCGCTACTGCTATTGAAGCTGTAGCCGACGGTAAGATCGCAGCGATCTCCATCGAGCATTTTCTTAAAGGCGAAATGATGGCGGTCAGACCGAAGTTTAATTCTCGTAAATCTGACAAGATCAAAGATATGGATCCGGAGGAATTTGCTGAGATTCCACGAAAAGATCGCCTGAAAGCACGAGAATTAAGTATAAATGAAAGAGAATTGAACCATAAAGAAGTTGAAGCAAGCTTTTCACAAGCCGATGCCGCCAAAGAGGCGGAACGCTGTCTGGAATGCGGTTGTATGGTCAATACCAGCTGTACACTTCGTGAATACTCAACAGAATATGAAGCCGATCAGGATAATTTTTCCGGTGAACTGACAAAACATCCCATTGATGAAACACATCCGTTTATCTTGCGCGATGCAAACAAATGTATCAATTGCGGTCGCTGTATCCGGATTTGTTCCGAGGTTCAGGGTCCTGCAGTGCTTGGCTATATTTATCGTGGATTTGCTTCTGTGGTCGGGCCGGAGTTCGGTGAAAAACTCGAAGATACCGTATGTACCACTTGTGGAAAATGTATCGAAGTATGTCCGACCGGTGCATTATTGCCGAAAACAAAGAATTACAAAGTCAATCCTACATATTTTACCACTCGTGACAGTTATTGTACCGAGTGCGGTGTAGCATGCAGGGTAAGCGTACAGGAAGAAGGCGAAACCGTCCTTCGGGTAGATGCACAGGAAAATAATGATTACAATAGGTTGGAGCTCTGTTACAAAGGTCGTTTTGAATGGCAAAATATCGACTTGCAATATAACGCGAATTCTTTAAAAGATTTAAAAGCACCCGAAGATTCTCTGATGCTTATTTCCCCCAAGATGAGCAATGAAATGATCAAAGAATCGCTTGAATATGCTGATAAAAATGCTCTAAAAGCTGTTTGTGTGGAAGTTTCGGCGGATCCGGGTGATGCTCGCAAAGAAATTGCCACAATGAAGGATCTTGAGAATGCCGAAACCATCATTCTGATCGGTACATTGAATCAGATGCTGAAAGCAAAAGCACGTTCTGCACAATTAAAAGGTACCCGAATGATCGTTGTGGATGATCCCGATGATCGTTTTAACCGTTATGCCGATGTATATTATGCCGGTATTGATCAGTTAAAGATCAAAAATAATGAAGCTAAAGTGGTTTTTATTTATAACCGCGAATCTGTTGATCCGGACGTTAAGGAAACCCTATGGAAATTGATCGATGATCTTCCCAATGCGAAAGTATGGGTAAATTCCGATCATTTGAATACTCGCGGACTTCTAAAATATGACATTCCACTCGCAAAAGAGATAAAAGCTGATAATGTCATCATATTCGGTCCAACACCGCATAATGTAGAAGCCAAAAAGATATATCGATTGCCTTTGAAAGCTTTTTACATAAAGGGAACGGTGATCTCGGATTGCAGAGAAGAGATCATCCTGTAAAAAATAAAAATGCACGGAACAGACATGCCTGTTCCGTATAATTAAAAAAAACTCTCCAAACGGAGAGTTTTTTTTATATCATGTAAAATTTAATTTACTTCAATTTTGCGCTTAAAAGATCCAGATATTCCTGTAGAACTTCCGGTTTGCGATCGGCCATATGGGCAATACGGAAGGTTTTTTCTTTTAATGATCCGTAACCGTTCGAAAGAAGGTAGCCTTCTTCAGCAACTGCTTTAGCAAGATCGCCAACGGAGATACCGCGGGTGTTTTTGACAGTTGTTACTGTATTTGAACGGTAAGCTTCACCTGCAAGCAGTTCAAAACCGTTATCCAGAGCCCATTGACGCGC
>JAYEJI010000161.1:0-1981 GCA_034660515.1 Fidelibacterota bacterium | reverse complement strand
CGGCAATATCAGAATACTGAGGGTATTTCAAAGCGGGACGAATGATAAAACGCTCTTTGTTGGGCGTGAAAAATTCACAGTTTGATTTTATCTCAATATTTGAGTATAAAAAGATAGAAATTTATAATTGATATTCAACAAACGGAACACGGTGTAAATCCGTGGCATGTCCCGATGCTGTAACCCCTGTAATTTTCTTTCAGCATTTTTAGTCACTGTTGTATTTACTTTACAATGGGAAGGCTGCTTAAAGAGTGGGGAAGCCAGAAGACGAGCTGGATAATTAAAACAAATTAGAACATGATGGTAAAAGGTTCTGATGGACAAATGTCCATTCGGAACCTTTTTTGTTTCTGGCTGGACATACAGAACAATAAGGTGTTCCATATGAAAACCCAGTTAGAATTGGCACAAGAAGGGAAAATAACACAACAAATTGAGAAAGTAGCATCCCAAGAAGGAATTAAACCGGAAATTATTCAAAGGCGAGTAGCTCTCGGTGAAATAGTTATCGCTAATCACCCTAAAAGACCACAACAAAAAATTGTTGGTATCGGCAGTGGTCTTCGGACAAAAGTTAATGCGTCCATCGGAACATCTTCTGATATTTGTGATATTGAAATGGAAATGCGAAAAGCAAAAATTGCTGAAGCAGAAGGTGCTGACACATTAATGGAACTTTCTGCCGCTGGTGATTTTAATGCTATTCGAAAGGCTGTTTTAGTCAGTACTAATTTACCTGTTGGCACAGTCCCTTTGTATCAGGCATTCAAAGAAACAACTTCTAAATATGCAAATCCAGGAAAACTTGATCCAGAATATTTATTCGATCTTATCGAGAAACAGTTAGATGACGGTATCAGTTTTATGGCCATTCATTGCGGAATCAATCGTTACACAGTAGAAAGATTACGTAAACAAGGATATCGTTATGGTGGATTAGTATCAAAAGGAGGAACATTCATGGTTGCATGGATGGATATCAATGAAAAGGAAAACCCTCTATACGAACAATTTGACCGTGTTTGTACCCTAATGAAAAAATATGATGCCATTCTTTCTTTGGGCAATGGCATTAGAGCGGGTGCCATCCATGATAGCCACGATAGAGCGCAGATGGCAGAGATGATAATAAATTGCGAACTTGCAGAAATAGGCAGAGGTATGGGATGTCAAATGATTGTTGAGGGTCCCGGTCATGTTCCTCTTGATGAAATTGCTGGTAATATTATGCTGGAAAAACGGATGAGCGGCAATGCCCCATATTATGTGCTTGGCCCATTACCTCTTGACACTGGTGCAGGTTATGATCATATTTCGGCAGCTATCGGGGCAGCAAATTCATCTCGTTATGGTGCTGACTTAGTGTGTTATATTACACCAGCTGAACATCTTGCATTACCCAACGAAAATGATGTGCGTGAAGGTGTCAGGGCTACACGCTTGGCTGTTCGCATAGGAGATATTGCTAAATATCCAGAACGGCGAAACAATGAAAAGCAAGCAGCAATGGCAAGGCGAGATATGCGCTGGGAAGATTTGGAAAAATTATTAATGTTTCCAGATGTTACCCAAAAAATACGACAGAGCAGAACTCCTGAAAATAAAAACACATGCACTATGTGTGGTGATTTTTGTGCTATGAAGAAAGGATTGGAGATTTTTGATAATGATATAAAGGGAGACAAAGTTTCAGGTTAAAAATCAAGCGTAATTCCAATAGGTTGTCGATACGTTTCGCCCAACAATTGCATTCACCGGACTGGCGAGCACGCGCGTTTTTCGGAGGTTACTCCAAGTGTGTTGCTACGCTCAAGGTTGGTTGCTGAAGCCACGGCCAGCCGGTGATGCATGACGTTCTCGGCGGCTACGCCGCCGAGAATCGCGGCGCTGACTACGTCCAGCACCTTGTTCTGTCGCCTTGCGCCAGAACAAGGCACTGGACCCTGAGGCTCCGAGAAGCGCAGCCGGGTCCAGTGCC
>JAYEJI010000160.1:0-1993 GCA_034660515.1 Fidelibacterota bacterium | reverse complement strand
TACCCTAAATCAAGATCCAAAATGGACGCATCGATTAGAGGATACAAAACATTACTGAAAAACGACCCCGAAAAAGGGGAAGCGAAAATAAAATCAATAATTCTGAACACCTATAAAACCCTCATGACCCGCGGAATGAAGGGGTGTTATGTTTATTGTACCGATAAAGAGACGGCGGAGTATTTTAAGTCTTTTTTTTAAAGTAGCTTATCTAAGCGCAGATCTCTTAAGATGATAAAAGAATGCAAAGAGGCCGGTATTTCAAATCCCAAGTATAATCTCGACATGTCTGGTTTTTTTGTAACTTTCAGGAAAGACATATATACAGAAGAATATTTAGGATCGCTCGGATTAAATGACAGGCAAGTTAAAGCGGTTCTTTTTGTAAAAGAAAAAACCAAGATATCAAATTCTCAATATCAGGAAATTAATGATATCTCCAAGCCAACAGCTACAAGGGATTTAAGAGAACTTGTTGAAGAATATCATTTGTTTGAAAAAAGCGGAAAAAAAGGAGCCGGATCTTATTATAAATTAATTGGCTCATAATTGGCTCAATTGGCTCATAATCTTTTGTTCATTAATGGTTCGAATTGTTCGGTCATTGGCTCACGATAGGCTCAATTGGCTCATTTTACGAGCGTATGATAATAAACAAAAACCGGAACGGTTTTCGCGTTAAAGGGTTTAAAAATGAGAGTACGAAAGGAGAAATAATATGAATAATTATGATAAGTTTAAAAATAAAGGTCCTTTCAGGACTGAGATCATGATCGTCGCAGTTCTCGCGATCATTGTTCTGCTAGTGTTCCTCTTTCCTCGCTTCGATCGCAATTCAAAGATCGAAAAGGAAACGACGATCATTTTTATTGAGTCTATTGATGTTCCGATCGTGGATTTGGTAGAGGTTGATGTTCCCGCTCCGCGTCCGGTGATCCCGGTTTTGGACGAAGAGAGTGATCTGCCTTTAGATAGCACCTTGTTCGTCTGGGATTTTGATACATATGAAGGGGATGATACTCCGCCACTTCCTCCCGATGGTAATGACGACGGCACGGTCATCTTTACACCCTACGATGAACCCCCGGTGCCCATCGGAGGTATGGCTGCCATTGCCCGGAATGTGGTTTATCCCGAGATAGCAAAAGAAGCCGGAATAGAAGGGACAGTTTATGTCCAAAGCTACATCGATGAAAAAGGTGTCGTACAAAATTGCGTTATCAATAAAGGTCTGCCCGGCACCGGACTTGATGAAGCCGCCATGGATGCCATCAAAAAGACCAAATGGAAACCTGCTGTGCAGAGGGATAGATCTGTTGGCGTATGGATAGCTATACCTGTCACATTTAAGTTAAATACGAGGTAATAAAATATGCCTGCTCTCCATAGCCTTGTGCGAAGGAGAGCCTGTGCACCGTAGCTTTCTTGTCATCCGTAGCTTTAGCGAAGGATGAAGCGTAGGTGTAGATTGCAATTCCTGTGACGTTTAAATTGAAATGAAACACTGCGCGTTTCGTTTAAAAGTTTAAGGGTTTAGAAGTTTAGCTTGAATACGCGATAATTATAAACGAGAGGGTAATTGAATATCGAATCATGAATAATGAACATTAGAACAATCGATTTAATTTCGAAATTCGAATGCTTGAATGTTCGGTGTTCGACATTCATATAGTGGGTGTGTGTCTGTGCGCCGAAGCTTTCTTGTCAGCCGTAGCTTTCTTGACCTTCGAAGCTTCAGCGTAGAAGGTAGCGAAGGATGAAGCGTAGGTGTAAATAGCAATTTCGGTTACATTTATATTGAATACGCGATAAGATCTAAAATAGACCGTCCATTTTTGTAACCTCCATCACAATCTCTGTGAACATACAAAAACATATTGCATTTTTCGATATGACGTATTAATATTGAATATTATGACGTACAGGTGAAACATGCAAACAAAGTTAACATTAAGGATGGATGACGAGCTCATCAACCTGGCAAAATCCTTTG
>JAYEJI010000159.1:0-1997 GCA_034660515.1 Fidelibacterota bacterium | reverse complement strand
GCCCGGTTAGCGCGCCTGCTTTGGGAGCAGGAAGTCGGAAGTTCGAATCTTCTCGCCCCGACAATTAAGGGTAAGATGAAACTCCTCGCAGGAAGTCGGAAGTTCCCCCAAAGGGGTCCCTGTGGGAGAATCTTCTCGCCCCGACAAATGTCAGAAGTCAGTAGGCAGTAGTCTGTAGACGGTTGACAGAAAAGAATCAAGAGACCCTCCTTCGCTAAAGCTATGGAGGGCAGGCAAACTCCAAGAAACAAGTGGAAGATACAAATTCCAAGAAAGATTTGACGTTACTTGGTTCTTGGTTATTGACTCTTGGCTCTTGGCTTTAAGCCCCGATAGCTCAATTGGATAGAGCAACGCTCTTCTAAAGCGTAGGCTACAGGTTCGATTCCTGTTCGGGGTACTCATCACAGTAAACAGTAAGCGGTAAACAGTAAACAGAAGTGAACGGTTTTTCAGTAAACTGTTTATAAAAAGTGTGGGAGTATGGAGTTCGGAGTATTAGAGTAACGAGTAATGAAAAAGTTTACTCGTTTATATTTATATTCGATTTTTACTCTCCGAAGCTTTAGCGAAGGAGAGCCTGTTCGGGGTACTTTTTGAGTAACGAGTAAGTGGTGAGTATTCATCACTTTTTTTATTACTTGTAAAATCTTTTGAAGTCTTTTCACACAGAAATTTAATTATTTGTAATAAAGTTAATCTCAGATAATTCCCGGCCGATTTTTTGGATGCCGTTTAATATTTTTTCAGTCTGTTTTAATGAGGGTTTTTTATGTCCGCGAATATACTGTGATAACAATGTCGGGTTCATATTGATCTTTTCTGCGAGGAATTTGGCGTTCAATACTTTATAGTATTTAAAGAACTGAACAAAGTCTATCTGAAATACAACATGATATAAATTCAATGGATTGTCTTCATAATAAAGATCTATTGCTTCATGTGCATTGTTCAGCAATTCAGGCATTGTTTCTGCAGATGTAAAAATTGGATAATCTTCAGCATATGCCGAATAACCTGTATTTGTTCTTTCAAGAATCATTATTATTTTTTTCATTTATGACCTCTCAAACTAAATCCAGCGATCTTTTTGATCTTTATTTCCATACCTTTTCCCATTTCGCGACTGCCATGATCAGGAAAAATAATTGTATTGGAATTCATAACATGCCTTAGTTTAATATGTGATCCCTTTTTGCTAACTTTGTACCAACCATTTTTCAATAACAACCTGAGCAATTCAGAGTATTTCATTTTCGTCACGCCTTAATTGTAAGGTAAATTATTATTTACTTTATTGCAAGTTTATTTTTTTAACATCTTCATAATTCTTTCACAATTTCATTTATGATAATACCAAAGCCCCATCGCCTTTCAAATTAAAAGAATAAGCTATAGAAAAAATGTGATCCAAAACACAAAAGGACGTCCTCTAAATCAGGACACCCCTACATTAACTTATGATTAATTACTATTGTGAAAATACAATACACGATCGTGCACTATAATTAGAATCCGGCCTCAATACCGATATTATAAGAATTATAATCGGCAAATAAGTACTCTCCTATTAGTTTGACAGGTCCGATACGATACATTAACCCCAAATTAAAAAATAGTTTATTGTATGATTGTGTATAAAAAAATGGGTCTGAAATATCTTGAACGATCACCTGGAATGTATTGGTAGGATCTGATGTGTATATCGGATAATTTCCCAAAAGTTCGACCTTTGAATTTGCGATATTTAAAACTACTCCGCCAAAAATGGTAGCATTTTTTATCTGTTTGGAAATAGCCAATTCAAGCGGTATTGAATATGATTTAATATTAAATTCCTGATCATCGTAAGGACCATTGTCATTTTGCATGTATATACCGATCTTACTTTCATCGGGTACTAAATTGGGACTTATACTTATGATTGTGTATTGAAATCCAATCATAAAATCAAGATCAAAAGGTAATCTTCCCAATGGTTTTATAAATTGTCCCAT
>JAYEJI010000158.1:0-8973 GCA_034660515.1 Fidelibacterota bacterium | reverse complement strand
GGTAACTGGTAACTGGTAACTGGTAACTGGTAACTGGTAACTGGTAACTGGTAACTGGTAACTGGTAACTGGTAACTGGTAACTGGTAACTGGAGAATACAAACTTCTTATCATTTCTTGCACTTTAATCTTTTTACTTTGATCTTTTATCTTATCTCTTATAG
The DNA here is from genome assembly GCA_034660515.1 of Fidelibacterota bacterium. Taxonomy (GTDB): domain Bacteria; phylum Fidelibacterota; class Fidelibacteria; order Fidelibacterales; family Fidelibacteraceae; genus M50B103. Next base: position 8,809 of record JAYEJI010000158.1, on the reverse strand, counting down.
TTCATCGTTTATAGTTCATTCCCCCTCTTACTCCCACACTCCGATACCCCCATACTTCTTTTTCACTGCGCAAAAGAAACGGGCTCGACATGTCGAGCCCCTACGTTTATTCAAACTAATTACTAGTCACCAGTTACGAGTCACGCGTCACGTCTTCATAAGTTTACCATTATCAAGTCGATAATTTATCTCTGCTATCTTTGCGATGCGATCATTATGTGTTACAAGGAAAAATGTCTGGTTCATATCTTTTTGGATCTTCTTAAAAAGATCAAGAACTTTTTCACCTGTCTCTTTGTCCAGATTCCCTGTCGGTTCATCAGCCAGAAGAATATCGGGTTTATTTACCAGGGCTCTGCCTATAACAGCTCGTTGCTTTTCGCCTCCGGAAACTTCAGCCGGAAAATGATGCATACGCTCGGTCATACCAAGATAATCAAGCATTTCTCTTGCATTTTCAATAGCATCATGCCGATGTAGTCCCGCGATCATTAGAGGCATGGCAACATTTTCTTCGATCGTGAATTCGGGAAGCAAAAAATGGAACTGGAATATAAAACCAATATGTTTCAGACGGAACATGGCCAATTGATTTTCAGGCATATGGGTTACCCGTTGCCCTGCTATCCATAATTCCCCTGCATTGGGAGTATCCATTGTTCCTATGATATTAAGAAAAGTGGACTTCCCCGAACCGGATGGTCCCATAAGTGAAATAAATTCTCCTTGATGAATACTCAGATCGATATGATCCAGAACATTCAGCGTTTTTTCACCGGACAGGTAACTTTTACAGAGATCTTTAACTTCAATGATCGTTTTCATAATTTTTTCCATTATCTGAGCTTTGATATTATTACGAATTTCATTTTATAAACTTATTTTTTAACTTTCTTTTCACATCTTACGTTTTACGTCTCACAAGTTACGACGAGTCACGCATCACGAATTATTGTTTTGTTTTGATCGCCTCTAAAGGCTTTATTCTGTTGGCTCTTTTTGCCGGTACTAATGATGAAAGTGTGATCAGGATAGAAACCAATGCAAGTGTTGCCAGTACATCCCAAATATTTACAATAACAGGGACATATTTGAAAATGTAGACATCATTTGCACCCGGCATAACAAAGAAAGGAAAATATTGCTGTATGAGCAATAATATTACAGCGCTCACAGTCCCAAGAACCATTCCCAATCCGCCCGTATACCAGCCAAGACGGAAATAGATCCTGTAGGCATCTTTTGGAGCACAACCCATACTTTGCAGAATACCGATCTCCCATTTTTTCTCAAGTAAAAGCATGATCATCGATGAGATCAAATTGAAACCGGCAATGAGCACAATAAGGCTCAAAACAAGAAATGTCGCTATCTTTTCCACTTGCATGGCTGAGAAAAGTTCAAGATGTTCTTCCCACCAACTGGCAACCCTGGAATTATCGGGAATATGGTCTTTCCAGTATTTATTGACCGTATTCAACTCTTTTGAAGAATATAGTTCAGTTTCAAACTGATGATAATTGGGCTCGTTCAATAAATACTGCATATCAAGAATATGCATAAAAGCCCTATAGTCATAATCAAAGACCGTTACATTGAACACATCCTTTACAATACATTGCATACTGGGTGCGGTATAGGTTTTTACATCCAGTAAGGAAAGTAAGGTCAGCGTATCACCCACACCCACTCCCAATTTATTTGCAAGTGAGAGTCCTATGATCATTTCCGGATAGGGTGTTTTTGAGAGATCGCCGGTTAAAAATTTCTTTTCCTGTAAGTATGGTTCCAATTTTAGAATATTCTTATACTCATCCGGACGTATGCCCTTGATAAATGCCAGTTGTTGATACTTTCCTGCATTTACCAGCATTTTACGTTCGATAGTGGGTGTGATCGTTTCAATCCGTGTATCTTCTTTGATCGCTTTAAAAAGCTCATCTCTGCTTTCTGATGTTATATTTTTAACGTAAAAGGTCAGATCCGGAGACATATCCTGAGTACGTTGAAATAGCATGTCACGAAATCCATTCATAACCGAAAGCGAAGCGATAATGGCCAAAGTACCCAGAAATGTACCGATAATAGTGATCATGGAGGTCGTTGAGATCATTTTAACCTTTTTTCGCGAGGAAAAATATCGTCCTGCAATATAATTGATATAGGACTTTTTACTCATATCGCAATACCTCAATCGGTTTGATCAGCGATGCATTTCTGGCAGGTAAAAATGTAGCGATCAATGATGTTGCGACAGCGACAAGAACAATGATCAACATAACATCCCAACTTATTTCTATCGGTAATCTGTCAATAAAATAAACATCCGCCGAGAGCTTTATCCAGGCAAAACGCATTTGCCCCCACTCAAGAAATTTTGCAATGAATATTCCGACCCCAATACCCATAATAGATATACTTAGGCCATCTATCATAAATTTCTTTTGAATATCGGCCGGTTTCATTCCCATGGATTTTAATATGGACGTATCGCGCTCCTTAACCAGAACGATCATAACAAGAGTAGAAATAATATTTACTATGGCAACTAAAGCGATAATGCCAAACGTGATGACAATGGGTGCTTTTTGCGTCTGTAACCACTTAAATAACATAATGTTACGCTCTCGCCAGGTAACCGGAATATAATGATATTGGCTGACTTGATTTATCCAGTTAGAAACATCATCCGCCAACAAAGGATCTTGAAGTAATAATTGGTAACCGCTAATTATATTTTCATTACCTTTGATATCGGCAGCAAAATCCAGTGAAGCATAGGCAAAATTCGCATCAAATTCCTTCATTCCCGTGGAAAAAATACCTGTTACAATTATTCCATAGGAACGAATGGGGTTGAATGGTGAAGGAATTCCATCTATGAACAATGCTGAAACGGTATCGCCGACATTAATATTTAAATATTCGGCAACTCCCCTACCTATATACAAACCTTTTTGATCCTGTCCCTCTCTGAAATCCACCCCACCTGCAATATTTTTCTTTGAGCGATAAAGCATTTCGAGAAAATCAGCCTCGTTCATACACTCAATGATGATACCTTCCGTTTCATCACCTTTTCGAAGCATAGTTTCCAAGTCGACATAAGGAGTTATTTTTGTAATACTTTGATTTTCAAATAGTTGATCAACATATTCAGGGTCATACTCTATAGAATTCTTAAAGCTCTCTATTCTGATATGAGCTTCAAATCCCGTAATTTTTTCTACAAGATTATTCTCAAAACCCCGAAGTATTCCCAAGGTGATCGACATGGCGATCGTTCCGATTATCAAACCCATAATAGCCAACATACGAATAAAAGGCACAAACTGATCAGAGCGTTTGTGAAACAGGGTACGCTCAGAGAGGTAAAATAAAAATTTTAACATTTTATTGTTGATTTGTTAATTTGTTGATTCGTTGAGCTATCAGCATTCAGCTGTCAGCAAAGAAGCAGAAAAGCCAATACGCTAACACCCTATCACTCCATCACTCTACTACATCCACAGATTATACCTTAAAAAGTAGTCTGCGAAAATCTGCTAATCTGCGGATTGTTAATTGATCATTGAACATTTAATTGTCCTTTGTCAATTGTCCTTTGTCAATTGTCCTTTGTCAATTGTCCTTTGTCAATTGTTATGATATCTTCTCGCTCCGCATAGCAGGGAAAAACAAAACATCTTTAATACTTGTTTGTCCGGTAAAAAGCATGATCACACGGTCAAAACCAATACCAACCCCACCGGTGGGCGGCATACCGGTCTCAATGGCCTGAATGAAATCTTCATCAAAGGCTTGAGCTTCATCGTCACCTTCTACTCTCAAGCGATCCTGCCCTTCAAGTCGTTCCCTCTGATCCAGAGGGTCGTTCAATTCCGAGAAAGCATTCACGTACTCAGATCCGCAAATAAAAAGCTCAAAGCGTTCTACAAAACGTTCATCACCCTCGCGTTTGATCTTAGCCAAAGGCGAAATGGTTTTGGGATAATCGATCACAAAAGTAGGTTGGACCAATTTTGGTTCAATATATTCATCAAAAAGTTTATCAAGGAATTGACCATAATTCCATTTCGGATCGAATTCCATTTTATTTTTTTTACACCAATCGGCAAAATCTTTTTCGCTGTATTCTGCAATATTGATCTTCAAAACCTCTAAAAACAGTTCAGCCATGGGCTTGCGGGCAAAAGGCTTGGAAAAATCAATATTTTCTCCCCTGTATTCAACTTTCATACTGCCCGTTATATCTGCAATGGTCTTGAAATATTCTTCAATGAGATCCATCATATAGTAATAATCAACATAGGCTTCATAGAATTCAATGGCTGTGAATTCTGGGTTATGACTACGGTCCATGCCTTCATTGCGAAAATTCCGCGAAAATTCATAAACCTTATCAAAGCCACCCACGATCAGGCGTTTGAGATACAGTTCATCGGCAATACGCAGATACAGATCCTGATCAAGGCTGTTGTGATGTGTCATAAAAGGACGGGCATTCGCACCACCGTACAGAGCTTGCAGTACAGGGGTCTCAACTTCGAGATAACCGCGATCATCAAAAAATTTACGGGTTGCACGCGTTATGGCCGCACGTTTTACAAAGGTTTCTTTTACTTCAGGATTGACAATAAGATCAAGATAGCGTTTACGGTAACGTAATTCCTTGTCGGAAAAGGCATCATAAACCACTCCATCTTTTTCTTTTACAATAGGTAATGGACGAATATTCTTGGTCAGTAAGGTCAAAGAGGTCGCTTTTACAGTGGTTTCCCCTGTACGGGTTTTCATAACAATACCTTCAATTCCGATAATATCACCGATATCCAGGATCTTGAACATATCATAGATCTCTTCACCGATATCATTTTTGGAAATGTAGAGTTGGATCCTGCCATCGGCATCTTGAATATGGGCAAAACTGGCTTTCCCCATACGTCGAATGTTCATTAAGCGGCCTGCAAGGGAAACCGTTTTTTCTTCCAGTTCGTCATAATTATCCAGGATCGCTTTACTTTTATGTGTTACGGTAAAAGAATATGGAAAAGGATCAATGCCCATTTTCCTAATTTTCTCGATCTTTTCCTTGCGTTGTTCAAGAATATTTTCAAGTGTCGAGTGTTTTTCCTGCAATGTTTGTTCGTCCATGTATTATCCTTTCAATATCTAAATAATGTAAGGGATTTTTTAGTGAAATAAAACATCAGTATGGATAAAGTTTAGGAGTTTAGGCGTTTAGGAGTGTGGGGGTATTGGAGTGTAGGTGTAGGGAACAGGCATGCCTGTTCCGTACTTGAGGTATTGTAGGGAACCACGAACTATCGGGACTACGACCGTTCCTTACGGTGCCGATATATTCAACCCCTCGATAAAACTCGGGGTTGTTATTTGTTTGTGATGCCAAAATCCCAGCATTTTATGCTGGGTTCTTTTATTCAACCCCTCAACAAGTTCGGGGTTTCATTGATCATAGGTTACTGATTACGTCTCACGTTTCTCGTCACGATTAACTATTTACTGTTCACTTGATTTTTTGTATATTCCCACACTTAAAAATTAAACAGGATAAAGAAGGGATTTTTCATGGGACAAAAGAAAGCTCTGCTCGAGATCACTGTTAAGTCGATCATTCTTGGTATAGTACTTTCAATTATTCTGGCTGCAGCTAATGCATATTTAGGTTTGTTCGCCGGTATGACGGTCAGTGCATCGATTCCGGCAGCTGTGATCTCAATGGGTGTTTTGCGACTATTTCGTAAATCCAGTATTCTTGAAAACAACATTGTGCAGACAGCAGCATCTGCAGGTGAATCACTTGCGGCCGGTGTGATCTTTACAATTCCGGCACTCGTATTGATGGGTTATTGGACCGATTTTGATTATATCGCGATAGCGGAAATGGCTGCTGTCGGTGGGATTATCGGTGTCATGTTCACCATTCCCTTACGACGTGCACTCATCATTGAAGCAAAACTGACCTATCCGGAAGGTGTTGCAACTGCCGAGGTATTGAAAGCCGGTGATGAGGCAAAAGGCAGTAAAGAAGGTGGTAAACACCTTATGATGATATTAAAAGCAGGATTGGTCGGTGGCGTTTTTAAATTATTCCAGCAAGGCTTTTCAATGTGGCACCAAGCTGCGGAAGGTGCATTTGGGTTTAATAACGCACGGGGCGGTAAGACCATCTTTGGATTTGGTGGTGATCTATCCCCTGCACTTCTTGGCGTAGGTTATATTATCGGATTGAATATTTCAATTCTTATGATAGCAGGTGGATTGATCTCATGGATGATCGTATTACCAATTTATACAAGTGTTACCACGCATGCCGGACCGATCACGATGGATCTGGCTCTTGAAGTTTGGAGTACACAGATCCGTTACCTGGGTGTCGGTGCCATGGTCGTAGGTGGTCTTTGGTCCATTGTAAAATTGTTCCGACCTCTAGTTAACGGGATCAAAACCAGTTTGGAAGCTCATCGCAAAGCTGACAATGGCGTCGAAATGGCACGAACCGAACAAGACATCTCGATCAAGTGGGTGATCGGCATTGTTGCAGTATCTTCTATTCCATTGTTTTTATTGTATTTAGATGTGCTAAAAAGTGTTCCCGTTACCCTAATCATGACGGCAGTTATGCTGGTCTTCGGTTTCTTATTTTCTGCCGTTGCCGGATATATGGGTGGATTGGTCGGCTCTTCGAACAATCCAATATCCGGTGTAACCATTGCAACTATTCTTTTTTCATCCCTGCTACTGTTATTGTTGCTGGGGCAAGGCAGTCCTGAAGGTGCCGCCGGAGCAATTATCATCGGTGCGGTCGTCTGCTGTGCCGCATCCATTGCCGGCGATAATTTACAGGATCTGAAGGCGGGATATTTACTCGGGGCAACCCCCTGGAAACAACAGATCATGCAGATCGTCGGAACCCTGGCTGCCGCTTTGACACTGGGTATTACACTGGATATTTTGCATACAGCTTATGTGATCGGTTCAGAAACCTTACCTGCCCCGCAGGCGACCTTAATGATGTCGGTCGCTCAAGGGGTATTCCATGGCGGCCTGCCCTGGGACATGATCGCTATAGGGGCCGTTCTTGGTATTTCGATCATTGTTGTTGACATTATCCTCGAAAAACGCGGATCTTCATTCCGTATGCCTGTTCTTGCCGTCGCGGTTGGCTTGTATCTTCCGATCTCTCTTTCAGTTCCGGTCTTTATCGGCGGACTTATTTCCTACTTCACCAAAGAACGAAGAAAAAATGACAGTAAAAAAGGACTGCTTTTTGCATCCGGACTTATTACCGGTGAAGCCCTGATGGGTATTTTGGTCGCTATTCCGATATTTGCATCGGCAAACAAAGAGTGGTGGCCGCATATAGGTGGTTTCAAATGGCTGGGTATTGTGCTCTTTACTCTGATTGCAGTGTGGATGTATTTAACGGCGAAAAAGAAAGAGAATAATATTTAGAAGAGGTTTAGAAGTTTAGGAGTTTAGGAGTTTAGAAGTTTAGGGTATGGTGGAAAATTATAAATTATGAGTAGAAAATATCTTACCCTTAGCGATCTGTAGTTTATATACTTGATTCTTGGTTCTTGTCTCTTGTTTCTTTTGCCTTTATACTTTAATCTTTTATCTTGTATTTATGGCATAATATTGTATTTTATGCTTGAAAAAAGGAGTGACTATGCTCACGAGTATGACTGGATTCGGAAAGGGTGAAGGAAGCATACAGAACATGGAGATCGGGGTCGAGATCAAATCGGTTAACAGCCGTTATCTTGAGATATTCGTAGCTACCCCAAAATTCCTGAGTTTCCTTGAGGAACCTTTCAGAAAATATATTCGACAACACATTATCAGAGGCAATGTCCATTGCTATGTTAATGTAAATTCGGCAAACAATACTCTGGCATCTTACTCTGTCAATACTCCCCTGCTTAAAAACTTTATGACCACGGTTAGTCAGATCGCTAAAGAAACCGGTATAGAACCTCAGGTCAATATGCAGGACCTGTTGACTCAACCCGAATTGCTTATGTTGGAAGAAAGCAGTATTGAGCACGATGTTCTGGAAGCCGAAATGATCAAAATACTTGATCAGGCTATAAAAGAACTGCTTGATATGGAAAATAATGAAGGTGATTACATCCGAACGATCTTTAAGGACCGGATGATCTCTATGGAAAAACAACTTTCCATCATACAAGCACTGCAAAAAGATAATATACCCAGACATATTGAAACCCTGCGATCACGGATCACAATGCTCTTAAAAGAAGATCCAAGTGAATTGCAACTGCATCAGGAAATCGTTCAACTGGCCGACAAACTGGACATAAGTGAAGAAATTGACCGTTTTCAATCTCATTTAAAACAATTTCTAGTTTATCTTGATTCGCAGGAAGCAGTTGGTAAACGATTGAACTTCCTTCTTCAGGAAATGAATCGTGAAATTACGACCATGGGTAATAAAGCATCTAACTCAGAGATCTCCCAACATGTGGTTGAGATCAAGAACGAGATCGAAACCGTACGCGAACAGGTACAAAATATCCAATGAAACAAGGCTTGCTTATTATATTCGTCTCTTTCAGCGGAGGTGGAAAATCCACCATTATACGTTCTTTGAAAGAAAAACATGCGGATTGGTTATTCTCGGTTTCATGCACCACGCGAGCTCCTCGTGAACATGAGATCGAAGGAAAGCATTATTATTTTGTAAACAAAACAAACTTTGAAGAAATGATAGAAAAAAATGCTTTTATTGAATTTGAGCATGTTCACCATGACCTCTATGGTA
>JAYEJI010000157.1:0-9019 GCA_034660515.1 Fidelibacterota bacterium | reverse complement strand
TTTACGGGATGCAACCAAAATAAAAACATTTGACGGTTTACCGTCCATGGATTGAAAATCAATACCTTCAGGTTTTAACCCGACAGCCATGGTCATGTGTTTGACCGCATCTGTTTTTCCATGAGGTAGTGCTATACCATTTTGCATTCCGGTGCTCATGACTTTTTCACGTTCCATAATGGCATTCAGCGCTTCATCTCTATCGACAAGAAGATTATTTTCGTTTAATATATCAACTAAGCTGGCAATGATACTCTCTTTATCATTAGCTTCAAGATGCATTATTATGCAGTTCAGATGAAGTATCTTGTCTAAAGATAAACGCATTTTTCCATCTTTGGATACCGCCCCTTTTTCAGCTTGAAGTTCTTGTTTTAATTCTAGCGGCTTGGCAACTGCTTTCAGTTCTTCGATCGCTTTATGAAGATCCAACAAGGTTTCATACATAATGTTCTTTATAAAAGAAACATCATCCTGCTTGGTTGAAAAAGAAATATTCTTCTTTGAAAAACTAAAAGAGAAAAATGTATCTTGCTGCCGTACATGATATATATGTTTTTCGCCCTCTATCAGGTTGATATAAAATCCCTCTTCGCGGAAATAGCGGACTAATTTTGTTGCAACAAGATCGGTGATCTCTTCTGATGGAAAAGAATAATCTGTTTGAATATGTTCATCTATGAGCAATCCCTTTTTCACACCTGATCTTTTGTTCTTAAGCATATGATCTAGCTGGACAGGAGCAAGCAAGGAAGTTATAAATATCATTAAAATCGCGACACCGGCCAGTTCAGCTGTCAAAATACCATAGGAAAGACCAATACCAATAATAATCAGGGCAACTTCACCTCGAGGGACCATGCCAACACCAATTCGCATAGCTCCCGTATTGTTGAACTTAAAGAATCGGGCAGGAAGGCCGCTACCCACGATCTTGGCGAGATAGGCGGTCACAGTATATACCAATCCGAAAATAATGATAGATTTGTTATTAAATACCCTGAAATCCACGAACATACCCGAAATACAGAAAAAGATCGGAACAAAAAACTCCATAATATTGCGCAAACTTTCCTGTATGACATATGAAATATCCGTTTTGGACAATGATAAGCCCATAACATAAGCCCCAATGATCATAGCAAGACCGGCCGATTCAAAAATACCTGCCAAGAGCAGAGCCAATCCAAAAGCCATAATACCAACAGAGCTTTGATGTTTAAAGGTTTTCAGGTATTTACTGATGAATTTGGCAAAAACCAATCCCAAAGCCGTAAATATAAGCCATACAGCAAGTGCTTTGATCGAAATTCTACCGACATTGCCCCAATCAAGCGATTTGCTCCCGCTTGAGACCAATCCAACCACAATAGCCAGCATAATAATGCCCAGGACATCATCAATAACAGCCGAACCAAGGATGGTGACACCCTCGGGAGAGTTTATTTTTTTACGGGTAGATAATATTCTGGCAGTGATCCCTACGGAAGTGGCTGTACTGATCACCCCAAGAAAAAGAGCTTGCGGATCCATAAATGGAATATCCATGAACATAGATGCAACACCTGCTCCCAAAACAAAGGATAAGATAACGCCCAAACCACCTATCACCAAACTTGGAAATGAAAATCGCAAAAAGAGATTGATATCGGTTTCAAGTCCTACCATGAACAACAATAGAATAGATGCGATCATTGAAAAACCGTATAATTCCGGCGATACCGGCAAGGAAGCTCCCGGATTTAAATGCAGGAACTCTCCAAAAAGACCATGTGGAAAACCCGGAAGAACAATACCGCCAAGTAAATAAGGTCCAATAATAATACCCGCGAAGAGTTCACCTATCACTTCAGGTAAATTGAGTCGTTTAAATAATTTTCCGGTGTATTTTGCGGCAAAAATAATAACACTGAGCTGAAAGACCAGAAACATCATCTGATGGATCATATTGTTTCCATCAGTTGTTGCCAGGATCAATCCCGGAATGAATAGAAGCAGTAAGAAAAACGAGGGTTTTTTTATAAAATGTTTCATTGGATTATTTAACCTCTTTTTGCAAAATAACGATCTCAATGACTTGATGCAGGATATAAAAGCCGATGAATGAGAAAATAAAGGGGAGCGGTTCAACGATCTTCGTGATGACAGTAAGAGCAAGCAGAGCGGCCATACTGACAAAACGAGCGATCGTCCAGATCTTGATATTGTTCATCATTTCCTTATATGTCCGGTTACCCTGCTCTCTTTTGGTAATAATGTAAGCGATTACAGCATTTAAAAGGCTGATACCGGCAGGGAGTGTGTTTTCCAGTATATATTCTGCATGATTCAATTTGATCAGGAGAAGCAAGATAAGTGCTGTAGAAAGAAAAATAAGAACATAGAAACGCAACTTCACCCAGAGTGGGTTTGGTATTTTATTTTTTTCTTTTTCGAAGCCCTTCATAATACAATCCTCACCGCGCAAAAAATAGCATAAAAAAAGGAAAAAGGCAAAGTTTTACAATGGATAATTGACAAAGGACAAAGGACAATTCAGCCAATTGACAAAGGACAAAGGACAATTTGAATATCTTGTTGATAGTAGGAAATATTACTGTATCTCGAACAAATATTTGATCGTTATCACAGATTTAAATAGACTATTGAAAAGTAAATAATTTTCAATTAATATTTGGATAATTGTCAATTAAAGAGGGGAAAAGAAATGGGGACGAACATAATTCTTGATAAGAGTATCCAATTTGCGATTAAAATTGTAAAAACTTATCAGTATTTGTGTTTTGATAAAAAAGAATATGTTATGTCAAAACAATTATTGAAAGCCGGAACGAGTATCGGTGCCAATATGAAAGAAGCCATTCAGGCGCAGAGCAAAAAAGATTTCCTATCAAAAACAAATATAGCTCTAAAAGAAGCAAGTGAAACTGAATTTTGGATTGAATTACTGACAAAAACGAAATATTTTAATAAAGCAGATAAAAGTCTAATGAATGATTGCGTTGAGATAAATAAAATCCTTCAAACTATTGTAAAAACGACAAAAAAGAATCTGAATATGCTTTAAATATTCATTGTCAATTATCCTTTGTCAATTGTCAATTATTCTTCAATGACCTTATAGACTTTCTCCCCGGGTTTAACCATATTGTACTGTTCCCGGGCGGTCTTTTCGATATATTTTTTATCGTTTTGGAGTTTTTCTTTTTCCTCAAGCAGTTCGGTTTCCCGGGTTTCCAGGTTTTCTTTCTTTTCTATTAATACCTGGTTTTCTTTCTTGGCTTGAAAGAGCCTGATCATGCCGTTATTGTTGAGGAGGAGGAAAGCAATGCACAGAAGTATGACGATCAGGATGATCTTGATCCTGGCGGATGTGTCAATGATGGGCTTTTTATCTCTGTGTATGGCCATAATAAAAATAAAGAGCGGGAGATACATTTCTTCCGCTCTTTAGTATAAGGATATAATTACTTACCGGCGAGTGCTGACAAGCCTCGGAATTTCTTAACTTCGTCAAGAGATTCTTCAATCCGGAGTAATTGATTATATTTTGCAATACGGTCTGAACGGGATGCCGAACCTGTTTTGATCTGGCCAACACCGGTTGCAACCGCCAGATCAGCAATAAATGTATCTGCTGTTTCACCTGAGCGGTGAGAAATCACTGCTCCGAAACCATTAAGTTTTGCCAATTCAATGGTATCCAGTGTTTCGGTTACCGAACCGATCTGGTTCAATTTGATCAAAATGGCATTAGCTGATTTTTCATCAATACCTTTTTGTAAGAGTTTGGCATTGGTAACGAAAAGATCATCACCTACCAATTGGACTTTATTACCCAATTTGGCTGTGAGTTTTTTCCAACCGTCCCAGTCGTTCTCATCCAAACCGTCTTCGATCGAAATGATAGGGTATTTTTCAACCCAGGAAGCGTAGAGTTCAACCATATCTTCTGCGCTCATCGTTTTGTTTTCGGAAGCGAGCTTGTATTTCCCGGTTTTTTTATCGTAGAATTCACTGGCTGCAACATCCAAAGCGATATAGAGGTCTTTACCGATCTCATATTTTGTTCTGTCAGCTGCTTCAAGGATGATCTGAATGGCTTCTTCATTCGAACGAAGGTCCGGAGCAAAACCGCCTTCATCACCAACAGCCGTATTTAAACCTTTTTCCTGAAGAACCTTTTTAAGATTATGGAAAACTTCAACACCCATCTGCAGAGCCTCGGCAAAGCTTTTGGCACCGCAAGGATAGATCATAAATTCCTGAAAGTCAACATTGTTGTCTGCATGTGAACCACCATTAAGGATATTCATCATGGGGACGGGAAGAACGCGTGCATTTGCACCGCCAAGATATTCATAAAGAGGCATTTCATAGAAATCAGCTGCTGCACGTGCCATAGCCATGGATACGCCAAGGATCGCATTTGCACCCAGTACATCTTTATTTTCAGTTCCATCAAGTTCCAGCATAATACCGTCAATATATGCCTGATCCAAAGCATCTTCACCGATCAAGCGCGGTGCAATGACCTCATTAATATTTTGAACGGCTTTAAGGACACCTTTACCCATGTAACGGTCACCACCGTCACGTAATTCAAGAGCTTCGTGTTCACCGGTGGATGCACCGGAAGGAACAGCTGCGCGTCCAAATGAACCGCTTTCAAGCGTCACTTCACATTCTACTGTCGGGTTGCCGCGTGAGTCGAGTATTTCGCGTGCAAAGACATCAATAATGGTTGACATTTTTTCTCCTTTATATTTTTCAAACCGACCGAATATATGATTTCGGTCTACATATTCAAAATAAATTATTGAATGTAAATATTTGAGCAGGAAGCAAGAATTGTGTATGGGAGTTCGAGGTTCGGAGTAGGGAGTAGAGAGCTCTCAAATACTATACAAGTTTTCAAATAACGTTCATTGTTAATTGACCATTGGTAATTGAATTGTCCTTTGTCAATCGTCAATTATCAATTGTTATTCTTGCTCAGACAAGAATCGTTCGGCATCGATCGCTGCCTGGCATCCTGATCCCGCGGCAGTAACGGCCTGACGATAGGAGGGATCCTGGACATCTCCACAGGCGAATACACCGCATAATCCGGTTTTGCTGGAATGCGGTTGCGTTACAATATATCCTGTGTTGTCTAACTCCAGCGTATCTTTGAAAAGATCCGTATTCGGATGATGGCCGATCGCAACGAAAAAACCTGCGCAGGAAAGGTCTTCCGTTTTATTGGTCTTGACATTTCGGATACGCACACCCGTTACACCGACAGAACCGGGTTCACCCAGAACCTCTTCTACGACAGAATTCCACTTGATCGTGATCTTTTCATGATTTTTAACTTTCTCGGACATAAAAACCGATCCCCTGAATTCATCCCGTCGATGGATCAATGTGACCGTTTTACCAAAATGTGTCAAATACAGTGCTTCTTCAAGAGCCGTATCGCCGCCACCCACAACCACGATATCTTTATCTTTATAGAAAAAGCCATCGCAGGTCGCACATGCCGAAACACCAAAACCTTTAAGCTTGTTCTCTGATTCCAGTCCAAGATATCTGGCACTTGCGCCGGTGGAAATGATCAATGCATCTGCCGTGTATTCCTTGTCCTCATCATCGTATATCTTATAAGGATGGGATGAGAGATCTATCTCAGTCACGGAATGATAGAGGGTTGAGCCCCCAAAGCGAACTGCCTGTTCCCGCATTTTTTCCATAAGCTCCGGACCGGTAATACCTTCCGGGAAGCCGGGAAAATTTTCAATTTCTGTTGTAGTTGTCAATTGTCCGCCCGGTTGGGTTCCTTCAAAGATCAAAGGTTCAAGTTCAGCCCGGGCCGCGTAAATGGCAGCGGTCAAACCGGAAGGTCCGGAACCAATAATGATCACTTTACGATGTTCGTTCATGTTTATATTTCCTTTATAATTTTCTATGTCCGGCATTAACGGTGCGAATACTGTAAATCTTATTTGTTTCACATTCGCTAATGTATAAGGTTTTCATATCTTCACCGCCAAATTCAAGATTTGAAGGTTTCTTGCCCGGTGTGTCTAAACTTGCAAGAAGTTTTCCTTCGGGAGAGACGACGAAGATCTTTCCTCCGCCAAAATAAGCAATATAGAGATTGCCTTCCACATCTACATCCATACCATCGGGATCCTGATTTCCACCGGGAAGCGTAATAAGTGTATCAAGGATACCGACACCATGAGAGATCTGAAGAATATTTTTATTGACAGACTCACCAATGTAGAGCGTTTTACCATCAGGAGAAAAACAAAGTCCATTCGGGAATTGTAACCCTTCTATCAACCAAGTTGTTTTTCCCGTATTGGGGTCAGTGCGAAAAAGTCGTCCATCATAGACCTTTGTATCATAGCTTTTGGGATCCGTAAAATAAATCATACCTGCCTGAGAGACAGCAATATCATTGGGACGATTAAATCGAATCCCGTTATAATCTTTATCAACTAGGGTTTGCAATTCACCTTCGGCTGAAAGACGCAGGATCGAACCCTTGCCATATTCGCAAATATAAAGATTTCCGTGTTTGTCAAAAGCAGTCCCATTTGTGTTTACCAAACCGTCAGAGCTGTTTAAAAGAGTGTCTAAAATACCGTTTGAGACTGATGCGATCCAGCTACCATAGCAATTCGAAAAAACAAGTTGACCATCATAAAGTGAAGGTCCTTCAGGGAAATTCAGATCCTCGGCGACCACTTTAAAATCACCGGTAAAAAATTTATTATTCGAACAAGATGTAATTAACAGTAAGCTTAAAATTAGAAGGAGAAAAAATAGAAGGCGTTTCATTTATGGATCCTTTTTTCATCAACATAAAATATACTAAATAATTATATAAAATCAAAATAGAACCCACTTGTTGTAAGAAGTGTTAGGGCGATAGAAGAGGGGGCAAGGCAAAAGTATAAAGGCAAAAGAAGTTGAAGAGGTGAAGAGGCGAGGTGGTGAAGAGGGGAAGAGTTGTCATGATGCTGTAGAGACGCAAGATCTTGCGTCTCTACAGCATCATGATATTTATGCATGCGCGTTTTACATCTCACGTTTAACGTATTTATAAATAAAAGTTTGTGTAAATCCACCTTCAAATACCCAGATATCTTTGATCAGATTATCGTTTTTATCGTACTCGAAGGTAATATTTCCTATGACCACATCGTTACGGATGATCTCAGCTTCTTGAACGGGGCCTTTCTTATTCTTTTTATATACAATATCTCCACTGATCCAGCCCTTATAACGGTTGCAAGCAACATGATCGCATCTGCCTTTCTTATCGTAAATATAATCGGCTGTTCCTGTTATTCCATCAGAGCGCAAGAAAGTTTCATGGGTTTTATGTCCTTCTTTATCATACAGGAATATCTCATAGGAAGTCAAATTATCGGAGAATTCCCGATATGCCGAGATCATTTGGCCTTTATCATTATAACGATAAAAATTATCCGATTTACGGGAACCGTCTTTTGTTTCCCAGAGAGCTTCATGCATAAGCCCTTTATCATTATAATAAAAGGTTGTTATGGCAATTTCTCCCAAGGAATTCTCATATTCCAATTGATGAAGCCGAAGTTTGGGATCGTGACTTATCTCGTGTTGTGCCACCAGTTTGTCCGCAAACAGGAACAAGGCCATAAAACTCATAACATATACCATGGATAACTCCTTTCTTTATCTTGCAGAAGGAATCATCCTTTCTAATGCCTTATTACCAAAAAATCGGTAGATAAGTGTAATATCTTTTTTACGAACTGCTTTACGGGGATCTGATTTTCTTAGCAATGATTTTTTAATAAGGGGACAAAATATCTTTGTAAAAAACCGCTGTATCCCCGGAATGGCTGATCTGACCTTCTTGAAATATGAATCCAACGTATCCTGACGGAAGTGAAGGATTCTTTCAAGCTGATCGCCATCCATGTAATAGCCGCAATGGAAGTTCCTTTTTGCAAAAGCATTGACCGGGAAATTAAGTTTACCCAAGCCAAATAATGTAAAAGATCTCTTTAAAAATTGTTTATAAGTAGTACGGCATAATTCACCGCCACTTAAATTAAAGGTTTTTCCAAGTAAATGCGACTTTTTATTTATAGCGTAAAAGAAAGCGCGGGCCGTATCTTCCGGCGTAGCGATCTCAATTCTCGTTTCAAGTGGAACATGGAACATAATGGGGGAGACCTTGTGATTATTTACTCCCATAATGGCGGTCAGGCGGAAGATCGCCCAATCCAGTCGTGAATTTCTTAATAATGATTCCGCTTCGATCTTAGTTTGTGCATAATAATCGCCCTCGCTGGGTTTTAAGGGATCATGAACACGTATTTTTGGATCATTCAGGCGATCACCATAAACCGAGATCGAAGAAGCATAGCAAAGAAAAGCTCCGGGTGAATAGGTCTCCAAAGCTTTGATAATATTTTGTGTGCCATTGATATTTACTCGTTTAGCCAAACCCATTTTCCTGTCTGCCAATGGAGGAATAACAGCGGCGAGATGAATAACAACGTCCTGTTCCATGCATGCGGCATCCACATCATCCGGATTGGTGATATCCCCATAAATGCAGTGAATTTCATTTTTATATTTTTGGAATTTCCCTCGAGTCCGTTTTGTATCCATATCAAAAACTGTTATATCGAACTCATTATTATTTCGGGTAATTTGTTCCAATAATGCAGACCCTACGGTCCCGGATGCTCCAGTAATGAGAATGCGTTTTCTGATTGTCATGTGAATTCCTATGTTTTTATAACTAAGGAATATTAATGGAAAAATTAATGACAATCGTCCAAACCGCTGAATTAAGACGTGACGCGTAATGCGTAACGCGTGACGGGTGGTAACTGGTAACTGGTAACTGGTAACTGGTAACTGGTAACTGGTAACTGGTAACTGGTAACTGGTAACTGGTAACTGGAGAATATAAATTTTTTAACATTTCTTGCATTTTAATCTTTTTACTTTGATCTTTTATCTTATC
>JAYEJI010000156.1:0-2033 GCA_034660515.1 Fidelibacterota bacterium | reverse complement strand
CTTGATCTTGACCTTGATCTTGACCTTGATCTTGACCTTGATCTTGTTTCTTTTCTTGTTCTTGCTGTTGTTGCATGCTGCGAATATGCTCATACATTATTTTACTGTTCGGATCATCAGGATCGTAGATCATGCTTTTTATAAAATGCTCAAGCGCCTCTTCGGTGTTTTGCTCTTGTAAAACCAGCTGTCCAAGATTATAATGTGCTTTCGCAAGTTGACTTTCATTCTCGCTTGCCAGGCTTTGCATCAAAAGTGAATTTGCTTTTTCAAGATCATTCTGCGCCAGTGCGGTGGTTCCGCTGTTATACATGATCTTTTCGTTTTCTTTATCTTTGTTCAACCGACCTTCATAGTAGGTTCCGGCTTTTTTATAATTGCCTTTGTAAAAGGCATTTATACCGGGATCCTTCGCATGAAGAATGGTCAATGCAAGGAGAATAATGATCGAAAGTCTAAGTATTTTTTTATCTATTTTTAGCATATGCAAATTGAAATGTTTATCACGTCTTCTTGTTCCGCATTCCTATTTATTCACTGAACTTTTTTTGCGACCGTCTTTCGTAGCTACCTGAAAAATATCCTGATCATTCTCAAAGAAGTCCAGGATCCGTTTCATCAGAGTATTCCTTGAATCTTCTGAGGGAATACATTCAAATGGGAAACCAAGAACTACCGTATTATATTCTTCACCATTCCATGCAATAGCGGCAGATATATTGTTTTCAGTATAGCGCATGACCGTTACGGCACCACTGTCTTCAGAAGGTTCAATACCATCCGGGTTCTCCGCACCGTAGATCTCGGGATGAAAATCCGTAACAAAGGAGTAATTTATATCATCTCCGAACAATAAAGTATTATTGGCATAGACATTACCACTACGAGAAGCATGATCCGTACGCCAGCGATATTTCAGGACCCGTTCGGCAAAGGCTACTTTGTTGGTATCATCCAAGAGGTCCGTTCCGATATAAGCACCGCTTAAAAAGACGTTCCCGCCCAGCCGTGTAAAATCTTCCACCGTTGCGGCAAATGGACGAGGAAACACTCTAAAACGAGGCTCTTTGATAGGTTTGGGCCATGGAGTGGCTTTCTGTTCACCATAGATGATATCCATGATCTTATAGTTTTCAAGATCGATCATACCAAGTGCTACTGCCTCATCTGAAGCTGAATCAAATGAGTAGCCGGCAGCGACAATGGCTTTACCATGCAAATAGGGATAATCTTTTGTATTCCCGACAATAACCTGGGTTTCCATATCACCGTAGCTGGCACCGTTTCCGGGAGAATCGTCATCAAGCCATTTGGAGTCGGCCAGAAAATCATATTGAGAGCCGATATAGCTCAAATCGTAAGCATCCGGAACACTCTTGCCCCAGGCATCGACAAAGCCCAGATATTTTTCCGTTTCGAGGGTCTCAGGTCCGGATACTCTGTCAAAACCATTAACGACCAATATTTTCTTGGTATCGGGTACATTACATACGGATACGATCTCTGATGGGAAACTTTCACCTCCATCATTCAATGATGTTACTTTGAAACTGTATATCACGCCATTGTCTACCGAGGGGATCATACATTGCTGTCCATCCAGCAGAATACCGTCATCCCAACCGCCATTGTCTTTTTTGGTATAGACCATAAATTTTTCAGGAACTGCAGTAGACTCCAGTGGATCCAGGACTGACTGCCATTTAATACGAATGACCTTACCATGCAGAACTTCTGCCATCACATGTGAAGGCGGTAAAGGCTGGACTACATATTCGAAACCGTATTGTGCGGATAAAAAGCGCAGCATGCCTTTATAGATCGAACGGCTGGCATCAAAACGAAATTGCGGGTCATTCCCGAATTTCATATCGAGAAAATTATGATGGGAAAGTAATTCCAACAGGGCTGTAGGTACATTCGGCCGCCAGGCTTCACTGTAGCCGGCATCCCACATACCTCTGCGGTTCCAGACAGGATCGTATTTTGCATAAATATCATCGACGATCTGGGTCTGAATAATATCTGCCAGA
>JAYEJI010000155.1:26473-28839 GCA_034660515.1 Fidelibacterota bacterium | reverse complement strand
GAGACGCGAATCGTAAGACGTAAAACGAAAGAAAAGAGTTAAAAAGACAAGAAGTAATTGAAAGTTAAGAAGTTGAATAGGTAAAAAACATAAAAAGCGAAAAAATAAAAAAAGGCCCCGAAATATCGGGGCCACGACTTACGTTTTACGATTCACGTTTTACATGTCAATAATTTTCAATCCAGACTTCAAAGTATTTCTGACCGTGCATGCAAACCGGGCATATCTCCGGTGCTTCGATATCTTCGATGATATGGCCGCAATTCTTACAAATCCAAAAAACCTTGCCGTCTTTTTTGAAAACAGCATGTTCTTTAACATTCTTTAAGAGCTTACGGTAGCGGGCTTCATGCCGGGCTTCAACTTCGGCAACACCGCGAAAAACATTCGCGATCTCAGGATAGCCTTCTTCATCGGCAATATCAGCAAACATAGGATATAATTCTTCCCATTCTTCTTTTTCACCATTCGCCGCATACCCAAGATTTTTCATTGTGTCAACTTGACCAACAGGATAACCCGCATTGATCTCAATGACTTCTTCATTCATGCCGTTTGCCAGAAGTTGTTTGTAAAAGAGCTTTGCGTGTTCTTTTTCATTGTCGGCAGTTTCAAGAAAGATCTCTGAAATTTGCAAATAACCTTCTTTTTTTGCTACTGAGGCATAATAAGTATAGCGGTTACGAGCCTGACTTTCACCCGCGAAGGACTTCATCAGGTTTTCAGCTGTTTTTGATTTTTTAAATTCCATGTTATACTCCTTATACTTCCCAAAGACCATGCAGATTACACCATTCACGGACTTTAACAATATCTTCTTTTTTGACCGGGAAAACTGCTTCCGGCGCATCATCTGCATTAAGCTCAGCCTTAAGAACCATATCTCTAGTGTGAACTTCGATAAATTTAATATGATGATCTTCGTTCATGGGATGTGCTTGTTTTTGACCTACCTTTACAAGAACGCCGCCCTCAACTTCTTCTACATAAGGCACGTGTTTTTCAAGAGTAGAATCTTCAGATTTTGCTTCCAATTTTTGCATCTTTTGGTTACAGCAAACCAGCGCAGATGCACCTTCGTTAAAGATCTCAATAACATTGCCGCAAATAGGACAATAATAGATCTCGCGTAATTTGGTCATAACTACCTCGCTTTTTGTTTGTTATTTTACCGGCGGGGTGAAAACCCGGGTAGATAATTCTTTATCAAGCATCAATAAACCATCGCCCTTACCCTTGACAAGATTTAATTTATTGATCAGTGTTTGGAACGATGCTTCTTCTTCGACTTGTTCATCAACATACCAATTCAAAAAACTTTTTGTAGCATGATCGTTAACCTCAATGGCAAGATCCATTAACTTGTTGATTAGATTGGTTACCAGCATCTCATGCTGAAGGCCCTTTTCAAATACCGCTTGAGGGGAATCAAAATTAACAGGTGGTTGCTCAATAGCATCCAGAACAACCCGACCACCGCGCTCATTAAGATAATTGTAAAATTTCATTGTATGAAAGCGTTCTTCCTGTGCCTGAACGATCATAAAATTAGCCATTCCGGGCAAGCCCTTGCCTTCAAGATAAGAAGCCATGGACAGATACAAATATTCCGAGTACAGTTCGCGATTAATTTGATAATTTATTTGTTCTTCCAGTTTTTTGTTTATCATAAATATTCTCCATTTATTTTGGGTAATATACAACAAATATTTATTTATGCAAAATTTCCCGCAATTAAATGTTTTATATGATTTAAGCTAAATAATAATCCCCGCGATTATCTTATAAAAATCATGATTGTTCTTTGTCATTTATTCTTTTATATTACCGCCGGAGAGGTGGCAGAGTCTGGTCGAATGCGCCGCACTCGAAATGCGGTGTTCGCGTAAGTGAACCGGGGGTTCGAATCCCTTCCTCTCCGCTAGAATATCTGGGGACGATATGGAAAGATATTATGTCTACGTCCTTAAAAGTCTTAAGGATAATTTTCATTATATTGGTCACACTCAAGATCTGAAGAACAGATTAAAAATTCATAACTATAAAAAAGTAAGATCCACCAAAGGACATGTTCCTTTCGAAATGGTTTATACTGAAACATTTACCACAAGACCAGAAGCATGTAAACGTGAAATGCATTTAAAGCAAGCTGAAGGCAATATCTGGCTAAGGAATTATCTAAATGAAAAAGGTTTATGGTAAGTGAACCGGGGGTTCTCCCGAAGGGACCCCTTTGGGGGAATCCCTTCCTCTCCGCTAGAATATCTGGGGACGATATGGAAAGATATTATGTCTACGTCCTTAAAAGTCTTAAGGATAATTTTCATTATATTGGTCACACTCAAGATCTGAAGAACAGATTAAAA
>JAYEJI010000155.1:0-26373 GCA_034660515.1 Fidelibacterota bacterium | reverse complement strand
AAATGCATTTAAAGCAAGCTGAAGGCAATATCTGGCTAAGGAATTATCTAAATGAAAAAGGTTTATGGTAAGTGAACCGGGGGTTCTCCCGAAGGGACCCCTTTGGGGGAATCCCTTCCTCTCCGCTCTACTACGCTTAACTACGTTAAGCTTCGAAGAGTCGGCTCGGAAATCGGTTTAAATAAATCAATTCGTTTGGGGACGAGTTTATGTACTATGTATATTTCCCAAAAAGCGTAAAACACGATTTTTATTATATTGGCCAAACAAAAGATTTGAAAAAGAGATTCAAGGAACACAACGATGGTTTATTACAATCAACAAAACATTATGCTCCGTTCAAATTGATTTCATATTTAGCGGTTAACACAAGAAAACAGGCTGAAGAACTTGAAAAATATTTTAAGGGCGGCTCGGGATTTGCTTTTGCGAGAAAAAGGATATTTTTAATAAAAAAAGATTCTAGTTGATGAGCCTTCGAAGCGCTACGAAGCTTTAGCGATGTAGTGCGCAGTAGGCCCTCTCCGCACTTCATACCCGTCGATTGGCGGGTATTTTTACTTTTCAAAAATATTTTTTATTCTGTCAAAAAAAAGCCACCATTTGAGGTGGCTTCTGTTGTTTGTAATGGAAGAAAATTATTTCATCAACATCGTCGTCCACTTTTCGGTAATGATCTCCGCTTCCTTCTCCAGCCCAACTATAAATGAATTTGACTCCTTATTTCCCCGGACTGCTTCAAAATCAGCCTGGATTGTTTCGGGATCTCCATCAATTCCATATCCGATCCGGGCACCGGAACCAAATTCCTTCACGGCATCCTCTTTTATAAGTTTGTTCAGTTTCACAAAAGCTTTTGCGCCTTCGATCAGGATAGTATTCAAATCATCTCGGCTGATATCACCGGATTCTTTTTCCAACTGTTGTGTAATAAATGATATTGCATGATTTCGGGCGTCGTATTTGTAAGCGGTGTGGATCTTTTCAAGGGACGTGATCAAATGGTCAACGCTAGAGATTTTTTCATTAATAATGTCATTTTCCAGCCCTGATATCCTGTCCTTGCGGCAGATCATCCCCAGGACATCAACCCATTCGGGTGACTCGTGTTTTTTCCCGGGATCAAGCAATTTGATTATATTATAGGGCTCATCATTGGTTTCAAGTATTTCTGCCAAGTTTTTCGCGGCATATATCTTCATCGCCAAGCTATAGTATTTTGCAGAAGTTTTCATCATCAGTCGGCGGATCTTAAGGCCTTTTCTGAATACCGTATTTTTCGATTTTTCCGTAGTATCATAAAGTTCCTTCAAAATATAATGTCCATTCTTTACCCGGTCAATTATATAGGGGTTGTACAATTCAAATTGGATCAGGTCGCGTTTGTTCTCTCCGCGTTTATCTCGTTTCGGCCATTTTTCACTGTCCCTTCGCGTTCCAACCGTCAGAAGATTCATCGCCGGTGTCAAATAACTGCTACCATGTTCTTCCGTGATGTAGGAAAAAGGGAATTCTGAGGCATCAAAGTTGACAAAATGCTTACCGATCACCACGGAAAATGCCCCGACTCTTGAAGGAGCCAATATATAGGAAAAGGAACCCGTCTTGCTTCCCCGTTCCAATATACTCTGGTGAATCGGCCCAAGTTTGTACATGTGATTACTCATATTTGTCCCAGAACCCGCATTATAAAACGAGTAGAGACCTGCGATGAGAAGGGAGGATTTATGATGAGTGACAGTATAGGGACCGGCAAAGACCGAGCAGGCTTCACCGTGGAACCCCTCACAATTTGCGAAAAATGCTGAATTTTCTGCGGAAAATTGTTTCCCTAATTTCACCGCCTGCCCTACAAAGCATTTGTCTAAAACAACACCGCTGTCAATTTTTGATCCTTCCTGTACAATGAAGTCATCAGCAATAACTCCTTCTCCGATGAATACCGGACTGTTCTCGTTGCTAAGAATGCTTCCGTTTTTTAGTCGATTTGCACCGCGGATATTGGCATAGGACCCAATATTGAGATCCTGCAGCAATGAACAATGCCGTATTTTCACATAGTCGCCTATCGTTCCAATTTTGGACGCTTTTGTTGTCACTTCTTTGTTAATGACAGCTTGCAGTTTTTTAGAGAAATTTTCATTGTGCTTATACAAAACCTGCAGATAGGCGATTTGGGAAGTAAGGTCATTAAAGATCGTGAGTTCCCGGCCACCGCCTTCATTCAGAATGTCCAACGTACAGCCATTGCCAAAATGGCTTTCGGAACTCATGCTGATCTCACCAACCGCTTCCAGAATGACTGAATCTCCAATTTCATAATCCGCCAGCCAGGAAACATTTGAGATCCGCACATAGTCACCAATACGGCAATTATGGATCCTGCTTCCGTATAGCTCGGATTTTATTCCTTTTGCACCTGTATTTTTACCAATTGTGGTGTTACCACTGAAAAGACAGCTATTGACCCGCGATGGATCAAAATCCTGGTCCACTTTCACGCGACCCCAATCCTCCGCCCGGCAATTCTGTTTCTCCAATATCTCTACTTCTGTTGCAGTAAGTTTTCTGGAGGTCATAATTTCCTCACCATTATTAAATTGGTTTATAAGGGAATGTTTATCCTATTTATTGCTTATCTCATCACCCTAAATCGGGAACATTCGCCAGGGCGTCCTTTTCAATATCCTTGAAATATCTGACAGTCCCAACCTTCAGGTCATAGGTGCTTTCATCATCGCAAACGATCATGGCCTTATTGTGTAGCTGAAGCGCCGAAACCGTCCACATATGATTGACACCTTCTTCGACAACCATATGCAAAGCGCGTGCTTTTTTATATCCGTTGATCAGGATCACGACTTCTTCGGATCCGAGCACCGTACCAACACCTACGGTCAGGGCGGTTTTGGGCACAAGATCAATGTTATTGTCAAAGAAGCGCGCATTCGCCAGGATGGTATCGTGCGTCAAGGTTTTGATCCGGGTTTTTGAAACAAGCGATGAACCGGGTTCATTGAAAGCAATATGGCCATCCGGTCCTATACCGCCCAGGAACAGGCGAATTGGACCAAATTTAGCGATCTTGTCTTCATACCGTTGGCATTCCGCTTCAAGATCTTCAGCATTACCATTCAGTATGTTAATGTTTTCTTTGGGAATATCGATATGGTCGAATAAATAGTGGTGCATAAAATAATGATAGCTTTCCGGATGATCTTCGGAAATACCCACATATTCATCCATATTGAATGTAACTACGTTCTTAAATGATATTTTCCCTTCTTTATGAAGCTTGATCAACTCCTTGTATGTGCCGATCGGTGATGAACCTGTTGGCAGTCCAATGACATAGGGATTGTCGGGTGTCGGATTATACTCTTTGATCTTTTTTACTATGTGGTGAGCTGTCCAGTTGCTCATTTTTTCATAATCATTATGAATGATCAATCTCATTTTTAACCTTTCTTTTTTAATTGAATATTAATGTCTGCGACACAGCTTCCTTTACCCGCAGGATACAGTATAAGCGGGTTGATATCCAGTTCGCTGATCTCCGGCACGGATACCGCCAGGTCAGAAACGGCCATCAAAGTCTTTTTCAATGCATCCAGGTCCATCGGCGAAGAACCCCGATAACCTTTCAGTAATTTTGCTGCCTTGATCCCGTGGATCATGTCATCACAATCCGCTTCAGTCAGAGGAGCAACCCGAAAGATCACATCCTTATAGAGTTCAACGTGGATACCGCCCATTCCGAACATAATGACAGGCCCAAATGATGGATCCCGTTTTACTCCAATAATGACTTCCGTTCCCGGATCTATCATTTCCTCCAGAAGGATTCCATCCAGATCTGCTTCAGGGTGGATTTTCGCAACGGAACGCATGATATCGCCCCATGCGTTTTCTGCTTCTCGCTTACTGTTAATATTCAGTTTGACGCCGCCACAATCCGTTTTATGCTGAATGTCCGGACTCATGATTTTCATTACCAGGGGAAATTTGAAGCCTGTCAGGGCAGAATTCAAATCAGCCTTTGTTGTTACAAGCCGGTGCTGTGGTAATGGAAACCCGCTGTCTTTGAGAAATTCAAGCGATTCTATTTCCGTAAGACTTGTCCTTCCGGCTGCCGTTGCAGCCTGAAATGACGTTTTACATGCTTCACTTGTGACCAGTGAGGGTGGGGGAAGAGCGTTGACAAGCTTCTGTCTGGTTTCATTGAATTTCGTCGATACCGCCAGGCTTTTGCACATGTCTTCCGGAAGTGAATAATGTGGGATCTTGTGGTTTAGGAATTTCTGGATCCCGCTTCCAACATCAGCTTCGCCCATAAAGGAACAATAAAGTGTTTTCTCAAAATGCTCGGCATCCGCGATGATCCCATCGGCGATCTCATCAATATCTGTCATGGACTGGGGTGTCAAGATAACTCCGACACTGTCGACATTTTCATCTGCCATGATCGCGTTGATCGCCGCATCGTATCTGTCAGCCCGCGCGTCGCCAATGACATCCACTGGATTTTTGATATTCGCGGCGGCGGGAAGAGCTTTTTTCAGAACCTTTGTAGTCTCTTCTGAAAATTTGGCAAGCGTCAGCCCCTGTGTGATCGCCATATCTGTTGCCAGGACTCCGGGTCCGCCGGCATTGGTAATGATAGCTGTTCGACGGCCTTTGGGTGCTTCTCGCCATGCCAGGGCCGTTGCGTAATTGAACATTTGTTCAATATCATCACAACGTATGATACCCGCCTGCTCGAAGGCTGCATCACAAATATCATCCGATCCCGCAAGGGAGCCCGTGTGTGATGAGGCTGCCAATGCTCCTTCTTGCGTACGTCCGCTTTTCAATACTAGTACAGGCTTGCCCGTATCTTTGATCACACTTTTTGCGGCTTGCATCAGGGCGGGCCCGTCGGTCACTTCTTCGAGATAAAGTAAAATAACTTTCGTTAAGGGATCATCCTTCAGATAATTGATTAGATCCACCTCGTCCACATCCCCCTTGTTCCCAAAGGAGACAAATTTTGAAAAACCGATGTTCTTGGCCTCGGCATAATCCAACACAGCGGTACAAAGGGCTCCGCTCTGGCTCAAAAAAGCGATATGTCCCTGCCGTGCCATTTTTCTGGCAAAGGATGCATTAAAATGACAGCTTGGATCTGTATTGATCACACCAAGACAATTCGGTCCAATATAAGATATAGCGTATTTATCCGCAATGGCCTTTATTGCCTGTTCTCGTTCAATGCCCTTACCGCCGACTTCCTTGAATCCTGCGGAAATGATGATCATAGACTTGATACCCTTTTGCCCGCATTGCTCCATTGCAAGATTTGCGACTGAGGAGGGAAATACAAGCACCCCCATATCCACATCATCCGGTATGTCGGTTACATATTTATAAGATTTGACTGAACAGATCGATCTCTCACGAGGACTCACCGGGTAAAGAACCCCCTGGAAATCATCCTTAAGTATGTTATTGAATATATCAAATGGAACGCTTCTCTTAACATTATTGGCTCCAATGACTGCCACAGATTCCGGATAGAAGATTGCGTGGATTTGTTCCCGACTCTTTCTGATCTTTCCCATATGCCCCCTATGCATTCACAAGATTACCAATTAACTCCACAGCTCCGGAGACGGTTTGCACCCCAAGTGCCTCATCTTCTTCCATCTCTATCTCAAATTCCTCCTCAAAGGCTGCCGCCAACTGCAAACTCTGCATCGAATCCGCCCCCAGATCAAAAATGAAATTCGCGTCATCAGTCACATCTGATTCGCTTATCTCAAGTACCTGTGCAATAACTTTCTTAACTCTTGAAATCAATTCAACTTTTTCCATATTTCATCCTTTCTTTTGTGTGAGATAATTTGGTTGGTTGTATCTATTAACCAACTTGAGGCTAATAATTTATTATCCGGGCTATTTAAAATAATTTTTTCTTTAACCGACTAAGTTCGGAACAGGTTGTTATTCATTCAGCTTTTATTATAAAGAGTTTTATTTCCATTGTCAAGATTTTGTCATGATACTTTATTGCGTTGCGGTGATGGGTTGAAATGTTAAAGAGTTGTTGTGTTTTAGCGTTGAGGGAGCGCAAATTATTTATTACGAATGATAGATTACAAGTGACGAATTATTTGAGCGTTAGCCTTCAAGCAGTATACAATAAGACCAGCTCCGGAGAATTGAAATCCGTAATGATTGCAGGGGTTCTCCCGTAGGGACCCCTTTGGGGGAATCCCCTCCTCTCCGCTCTACTTGGATTTGCGCGTAAATCCCCCGATCTTGGCTATTTCATCAATAACATTTTTTTGCTGTCAGAATAATCTTCGGCAAGCAGCCGGTAAATATAGATACCACTGGAAACACTCTTGTCGTATTGATTAGTGCCATCCCAGGCAATGTTATATAATCCTGCTTCCTGCTTTTGAAAGGACCATTGTTTAATTATGTGCCCAGAGATATCATAAATGATCATATTGGCATTTGATACATGCGCGAGTTTATATTGCAATATTGTTGTCGGATTGAAAGGATTGGGAAAATTTTGTTTCAAGATATGCGATCCGGGGACATCAATATCATCAAGGGCTACGGGGTCAGAGCAGGAAAAAGCATAAAGCCCGGATCCGGATGCAGCAAGAAATACCGTGCCATCAGGTCCTATTGCAACATCTTTACCATAACCACTGATGGTAATGGGCGCACCAGAAGCCCAGGTGAAAGTTCCACTATCATATTTTACAGCCCAAAGGCCACCGCGTGCGCTGCTTGTTTCATGAGCTATAAACACAGTATTGTCATTTCTAACGCAAAGTCCTTGTGCAGTATTACTTAAACTATAGAAATGTGCAATATGTGTTAAAGAAACGCCATCATAAGAAAAGGCACGCAAATAATCATCGCCATTAGCCAAAAAGACCAAACCATCATTTGCGATAGCCACATCATATGCCCTGCCACCCGAATCGACGTGGGCTGTATTGGTGAACGAAGAGCCATCGTAGGAATAAACACGCAGACCGTCATCCTCATTTGCAAGAAATATCGTTCCACTTGAATCTACAGCTACGCGCAGAGCCCTCCCGCCATTATCAATACTTGCAGTATTTATAAAAGTAGAGCCGTTAAAACTATAAGCCCGCAAACCCTCATCAAGACATGCAAGAAATACCGTACCATCTGGCCCTACGGCAACCCCATGTTCACTTCCCGGACCCATATCATAGTCCAGTTGAGTAAATGATGTATCGTTAAAACTATAGGCAAGTAAATAGATCCCATGAGCAAGATATACGGTATTCGATGATCCCAGCGCCACACTATAAGCTGTGCCCGGATCATCGACCCAGGCCGTGGAAGTCAGTGACGATCCGTCAAAGGCATAGGATCTCAAGCCTCCCCCTCCATTTGCAAGGAATACTGTACCATTAGACGATACCGTAACACCATAGGCTGTATAACCATCATCCACATGAGCAAGAAATGTCATATCAAATGTTTGAGCCCCCAGACCAGAAAACAAAAAAAGAAACAATATGACGGGTACAAAAGTGAACTTTGAAGACTTCATATTATAGCTCCTTAATAGGCAATTCTTAATTGTTTTTTTTTCAATTGTTTCCAATTATAAGCACATAATTGGATTACTATTAAAAGTTAGCATATATTTGTAATAATGCCATATAATTAAACACAAGAAAGACAAACTAATGTATTATGAATTTTTGAGAACCAAGGTCTTAAATATGATCTCAACATCCAGCACAAAAGAGAAGTTGCTCATATAGTAATGAATAAAACGCTCATGTTCTTCAGGAGAAGGCAAGGCGGGTTTTTCACTGCGCATGATACTGGTCATACCGGGTTTATAATAACGCCGGCTACCTTGGGGGATGTTCTTCAGATCACCCACAATGGTCATTTCACCTCGTAAAAGGGAGAACAGCATAGGATACCAGTAAAACCAGGGTTCATGATCATTCTTCCGGCGTTTCCATATCCGGCCATGTGGAACATCTTCCGAGAAAGTAACAGGATGGGCAGCGGACAACCATTTTACAGGATAAGCCAGGGGCGCAAAAAGCATAAGAGCGATAAAGGCAAATAACATATCAACCGTACGCTTGGCAATACGCCAAACAGGCTTCAAAATAATATATTCCATCTCAATGACGGGGATATCGTCAAGACTTTCTATCACGGCTTTTCCGAAGATCATGTTCTCTTTTTCCGGAATGATCTTAATACTGATAGGAAAGGGAGCCAGCTCGGCCATCATGGCAATGATCTCACCCAAAGTAAAAACATCAGAAGAAAATATAACATGATCAATTTCACGGGTTTTGATCAATTGCGATAAGTCTTTAGTGCTTCCGATCGTCTTAGGATGGGATAGCTTTTTATCCGCAAATCCCACAAATAAATATCCAAGCTCAGGATGCCGCCCAAGAGTGGCAGAGATCTTTAATCCTTCCTCTCCGGCCCCAACGACCAAAGTTTTTCTTGCAGCTTCCGAATTTTCTTGAAAATGTTTTGACCGTCTTCGCGATGCAAAAATACGCCACAAGGGTAGGAAGAGTAGCATAAAGGCAAAGGAAACTAAAAATACAAGCCTGGACTGGGCTGAGCGTAGAAAGAAAAATGTAAAGAAACCATTAAGAATAAACCCCGGGAACAGATTGACCGCTGTCCGGATGAAATCATATTGTTTAGCCCGTCGATAAGACCCTCCGATTCCAAGAAAAAACAAGTAAACAAAAGCATATCCGCCAAGAATTGGCAGAAAATGGATAAACTCTTGTTCAAAATTATTTGGAAAGCGAATAAACACTGCCGCCGCCAGAGAACCCGAAATAAAAATGGTATCAAGCAAGGGTAAGCGGACCGCATGAAAGATCTTTCCGAGGAAATTAAGTGTCAAATGGGCCACTATCCCCAATCTAAAAAAGAGAGTCGTCACAAAAGAATACAATGATGAAAAATGTTTTTTAAAGAAAATGTCCATAGCTTTATAAAAAGCCAATAGACTATCAAAAGGCGCGGATTTTGAACTTTCTCCCTTATGGTGGATAATCGTTGTATCGGCCACATAATAAACAAGCATATTTTTTAATTGAACCCGGCGGCAGAGATCAAGATCCTCTCCGTACATAAAGAAATCTTCATCAAACCCACCCAGTTCGCGGATCAGCGCACCCCTGCAAAACATAAAAGACCCGCTAACGGCATCCACCGCATAACTTTCATCGGGATTGAGATAGGTTAAATTATATTTCCCGAAAACCTTACTTTTTGGGAAAAGACCGCAAAGGCCAAGTAGTTTAGGTAAAGCGATCGAGGGAGAGGGAAAAGACCGGCGGCAAGCCAGCTGGAGAGTGCCATCAGAATTCAGGATCTTTGGACCCGCAATACCCACCTTCTCATTATTGTTCATGAATTCAAGAAATACTTGAAATGTATTTTCTTCAACAAGTGTATCCGGATTTAAAAACAAGATATATTTTCCACGGGAGAGTTTTAATGCTTGGTTGTTGGCTTTCCCAAAACCCAGATTCTTATCATTGCCGATAAAACGTACTTCTGGGAATTCCTTTTGTACCATTTCCCCCGTACCGTCGATGGAATTATTATCAACAACGAACAACTCCGTATTTAATCCCCGCGAAGCTTTTTGAACGGAATGAATACAGTGCTGTAAAAATGTTTTTACATTATATGATACGATGATGATCGAAATATCAGGATTCGGCATCTTTTTTTGAAACGGTTTTTATTTTCCCGAGGAGATTCCAAAAAACAAGCATCCAGACCATCCAGACAGCTTCATAAATAATGTTTTTTGACATTTTAGATTGGCCGACTGTCCGGTCAATAAAAACAATTGAATGTTCATGACATTTAAACCCCGCTTTCCATGCGCGGAAATTCATTTCGATCTGGAAGGAATACCCGCGAGAGCGAACAGCGTCAAGATCTATGGTTTCAAGGACCCGGCGGTTCCAACATTTAAAACCGGCAGTCCCATCTTTAATGGGTAAACCGGTAACAATTTGAGTATATACATTTGCACCCTTACTGAGTACGAGGCGACGCAAAGGCCAGTTAACCACATTAATACCGGATATATATCGCGAACCAACAATCCAATCATATTTCATCGCTTCTTCAAAGAGGGGGATCAGATCCTTTGGATTATGTGAAAAATCAGCATCCATTTGAGCGATATAGTCATAACCGTTTTTCAAACCATATTTAAAACCCATAATATAAGCTGTCCCGAGGCCAAGTTTACCTTCGCGCTCAATGAGCTTAAGATTGGAATGTTCTTTTTGAAATGATTTTAGGACATCGCCGGTACCGTCCGGGGAATTATCATCAATAAATAAAATATCAAGGCCTTCAATTTTCAGTGATTGGATCTTACCGATCAATTTGCTGATATTTGCTTTCTCGTTGTAAGTGGGAATGATCACAAGTCTTTTCATAACAGTCTCTATTTAAGAATTATTTACTCCAAAGGGATAGATCACAGTTTTGATCGTTTGTCCCATCCGTAGTGTATTGATCGCGTCGTTAATATGTTCCAGGTCAAATCGATTTGTTACCATATTATCAAGAGATATCTTGCCGTCTTCAAGAAGATGGATGATCTCGGGTATTTTGCGGCGAGGAGCCCCGGCCGCACCGATCAATGAGATCTCATTACCAATGATCCTTTCAATTAAAAAAGGTAAAGCGTTTTCCGTCAATCCGCAAAGCACCAGGCGGCCACCCTTTTTTAAAGCGTTCATTGACTGAAGAAGAGTTCGAGGGGCGCCGATAGTCTCGATAACAATATCAGGCTTACCACCGACAGTCTCAATTACAGCCTCCTCGCACACATCAACCTTATTTGAATTCAGAATATGATTCGCACCAAGTTTCGCTGCTTCTTCAAGTTTCCAGTCAAATATATCCACCATAGTTATCTGGGCTTCACGCAATTTAGCCATCTGAAGAATACTTAGGCCAAATCCTCCGCTGCCAAAGATCACAACCTTTTCACCTGCGCGAATATTAATGCGATCAAACACCACATGATAAGCGCCAACCAAAACATTAGAGATAAGACTACCCGCTTCAAAACTGTATTCATAGGGTAAACGGTAGGGATGAAAATCGGGTACAACAATATATTCTGCAAAACCACCATTACGATCAACGCCGATCCTTTTAATATTTTCACAATGAGTTTCATTCCAGGATTTACAAGCAAGGCACTCATTACAGGTAATGGTTGCGGGTAAAATGACCCGATCACCGGTCTTAAACTTTTTAACGTCAGGGCCGGTTTCTTCAACAATACCGGCTATTTCATGGCCAAGAATGATCGGGGGTTTCATATTTGGAGCCAGACCCTGATCAATAAATTGCATATCTGTATGACAGATAGAACAGGTTTGTATCTTGATCTTGACATCGTGTACACCTACCGCCGGGATTGGGACATCCACGATAGACAAGGGCTCATAAGAATGATGAAAAACTGCAGCGCGCATGATTTCCTTTCTTTACAATAACTTATAAATATAAGTTGTTTTCATATAATTACAAAGAGATTGCCCGATAATATAATTGAGAATTAAGAATTGACACCCTAAATGAAAAAACGAAAGAGAATGTGGTAAAATAATCTATTTTGAAATCAATCTGATATTGATATATTTAATTAAAGAAAAGATGTATAACCCGCTAAAGAGGACTCGCCTGTATATGAAAAAAACAAAGATATTAATCGCCGAAGATGACAGAATCAGCTTTGAATATTTAAAAGAGATTCTCAAAGGCAGGGATATCGAGATATTTCTTGCTAAAAACGGCAATGAGGCGGTTGAGATATGTACGAAAGAGCCGGATATCGACCTGGTGTTTATGGATATCAAGATGCCCCAAAGGGATGGCAGAGAAGCAACCCGGGATATTAAAGCATTGCGCCCGGAGCTACCGATTATAGCCCAGACGGCCTATGCGCTTGATGACGAGCGGGAGACCATCCTGCAAGAAGGCTTTGATGCCTACCTGGCAAAACCCATTCAGCGCAGTGAGGTTCTTTCGGTCTTGGATAAATTTCTAAATTAATCGGCAATTTTCGAACAGGAACAATCACAAGCTTCATCGTTTAAGAAAAAACGGGAGGCAATTATACGATTTCCGAAAATGAATACCGGGGGCGAATTATTTAAATCGCTTATTATTCTTACGATTATCATATCAAGCAAAGGAGTGGCCATGTCCACCAATCAATATAATAAACTCAGCAAAGCAGAAGAACACGTGATCATTAACAAGAGTACCGAAACGCCTTTTAGTGGATATCTTCTGAAAGAAAAACGCGAAGGAACCTATACCTGTCGCCAATGCGGTGCTGCCCTGTACTATTCCGCGGATAAGTTTGAATCCGGTTGTGGCTGGCCAAGCTTTGACGATGAAATTAAAGGCGCTGTCTTACGCATTCCCGATGCCGATGGGCGCAGGACTGAGATTATTTGTGCGAATTGCAAGGGCCATCTTGGCCATGTTTTCCTTGGAGAGGGATTTACAGATAAAGATATCCGCCACTGCGTAAATTCCATTTCCATGGATTTTATTCCCGGGAAACTTAAGTTGGAAGAGAAAACTATCTTTGCCGGGGGGTGTTTTTGGGGCGTGGAATACTATATGCAAAAGATGGAGGGTGTTAAAACAGTAGTCTCGGGTTATACCGGGGGGCATACCGCAGATCCGAATTATGAAGATGTATCTTATAACAACACCGGCCATTATGAAGCAGTTGAGATCACATACGATCCCGGTGTTATCAATTTTGAGACACTTGCTAAAATGTTTTTTGAGATCCACGATCCCGAACAAAAGAACGGACAGGGTCCGGATATTGGAAAACAATACAGATCTGCCGTGTTTTATCGAGATGAAGAACAAAAAGCAATAAGCAAAAAACTTATTAATCAGCTGAAAGATAACGGCTATAAGGTTGCCACTAAGATATTGCCGGCTGAAACTTTTTATACGGCTGAAGAATATCATCAGGATTATTATGCGCGTCGAGGAAAATTACCGTATTGTCATGGCTATGTAAAAAGATTCTAAATGTACAGAACAGGCATGCCTGTTCTGTACAATCAATTTTATTCCCCTGCTTTGTCATTTTATTTCATGGCTTTTTTTATTAGATTGCGCAATGAAAATAAGGGTATGTAATGAAAAAAAGATTCTTCGTTTTATTGATTGTTATTTTTGCGGGTAGCTTTTCCATCATATTGGCAGAGGGCCCTCTTGTTCGGGTGCGTATTATGTACACCGAGAACAAAATCAATCTAAGCAGCGAATCAAAGATCAATATTTATAATCAAGATGAAAACAAGATTGTTCTTCGCGGAGAAAGAACATTTTCTATTATTTTGCATGACGATACATTGAAACTGGTAGATGATAACGGTAAAACACTGATCACCGGATATTCATTAACGATAAATAACAGCGAAAAAAATAAACATTTGGGAATTAAACAAGTACCCTTTGGTATTGGCTGGTTTTGGGCAGGGAACGAAGATCGTATCTATAAGGGTGACCTTGAATTTCATATCAACGCAAATAAAAAGATCGATGTGATCTCGATACTTGATATTGAGACCTATCTTCTTGGGGTCGTACCCTCGGAGATAGGCGTTACAGCCCCGATCGAGGCGCTGAAAGCCCAGGCGATCTGCGCCAGATCCGAGGCTGTGATCGGTCTTGAAACAGGCAAGTATTCCGGTGAACACCATAATTTGACAGCAGATATATATTGCCAGGTATACAGCGGTATCGGGAAAGCAAACAATGCCGTTAATAAAGCAGTTTTGGAAACGCGCAGTGAAGTTTTGGTAGCAAACGATACGGTTATTAGCGCATACTATGCTTCCAACTGTGGCGGTCATTCCGAAAATATTGAAAACGTTTGGCCCGAACGCTCAGGGCATGCAGAATACTGGAGCGGACATCCCGATATGGACGGAAAGATCGATCTTGATCTTACACAAGCTAACGATATTCGCACATGGATAGAGGGTGAACCCGATTCCTGGTGTAAGCCCTCTGATCTTACCCCGGAATGGAGTAAGCAACACTTTCGCTGGACCCAGAGTATTACACCTGAAGAATTAAGTGCGGCAGTTGCTGAAAAAGTGAAAGATATTGGTTTGGTCTATGATATGATTCCACTTGAACGGGGGGTGTCGGGCCGGATCTATGATATACTGTTCGTTGGTGAAAAGGGGCATTGTCGCCTGGAGGGTGAATTGAATATCCGCATGCTATGGAAATCACCACTCAAGAGTTCTTGTTTTGTCATAGATAAAATTGGCACGAATGGACATCCGGTCAGCTTTATTCTGACGGGAGCGGGCTGGGGTCATGGCGTTGGCATGTGCCAAACCGGTGCAATAGCCCAGGCAAATGCCGGTAGAACATATAAAGACATTTTGACTCATTATTTTCGCGGGTCAAAAATAGAACAAAAATATAAATAAGCTTATCGTGTGACTTTTTTACAACCACTATTGATAGTTTTGGGTGTGTTGGCCGGCGTACCGTTCATCATACACTTAATGGGTGAAAGAAAATATCAGCCACTGCCGTTTTCTTCTCTGAAATTTCTTCGTGAAATAGAACGCGATTCCCTGCAGAAACTTCATTTGCGCCAATGGTTAATACTTTTACTCCGTGCATTATGGATAACTATGTTGGTGTTTGTTTTGGCTCAGCCCTTTCTTAACTCTGCAAAAGGCAATCTTGAACCGGGGATTATGATTATCGATAAAAGTTTCAGCACACAAACCGACAAAGATTTTTCTATAGTAGAAAATAAACTGCGTGCCGAATATCCACGTTGGAACTTCATTGAATATACAGAAATAAGCCACATGGATAGTTTGCGAAATGATATTCAGAAGTTTATTGATGAACATAAACTTAAGGATCCCAATATTATCATTTTAAGCGATCTTCAGGATAACCCTCAAAATAAAGCCATAATGGATATGACCAGAACTTTATCCGGCAAAGTATTTCTTATCCCCGCGATAAAGCGAAATAAAAATTATGCTCTGACCGGATTAATATCTATAAATACCCATAACAGGGAAATGAAAGGTCTTGAGATCCAACTATCCGGGAATGAACACGCAAGAAAAGAACAAACTGTCCACATCAGCTTAGACGGCAAAAGGATAGGGCATGCAAATACAAACATACAGGGATATGCGTATTTTTATTTTGGCAAGCCCAGCCACGATCATGTTCCTTGTGTGGCGAGTTGTCCCAATGATGAATTTCCGGAAGACAATATCAGATATCTGGTGATCAAAAATCTTCAGAAGATCAAGATACTTTGTGTTAATGAAATTTCCGAAGGACATTATCACATTAATGCTCTGCGGGCAATGGAAGAAGTCGAAGTAACTGAAATTTTTCCCGAACAACTTCCGGCAATTAATTTAGATGAATTTGATATGTTGTGGATTTCAGGCTTATACCCCGTTAACGGGAATTTGTTAAAAAGCATTTCTTTATATTCAAACACCCATCCTGTTTTGATCGCTGTCGAAAAAGATGTGAAACAACATAAAATTTGGGAAGAATTGACAGGTATCATTAGAGCCATAGATAAAGAAGAAGGATATTATAAGGTCAGAAATTTATTGTCGAAAGATCAAGATAAAGAATTAATGATCAAACGATATTATAAAACCAACAAACCATTATCTAAGGTTTTATGGGAAACGGAATTCGGGGATCCGCTGCTGGCCGAGACAAAAATCAACATCTTCCTTTTGCTTACTCCATTTCAATTCGATTGGAACGAAATGGGGCTTTCTCCGTACTTTACGCGTGTATTAAGCACGACATTGTTATCTATTCTGGGAGAGGAAGAGCTATCATATACTACACATGACGCAATTCCAATTTCGGGAGCGTTCTCGATAGTAACCACCCCCGCAGGCGAGAGATATCGCGTGAGAAAAGAATTTATACAAACCGACACACCGGGTTTTTATACCATTGAAAATGAAAATGAGCTTAAATTGATTGCCGTAAATATCCCGGGTGAAGAATGTGTTCAAGCACTGATGGAACCGGAAATGGTCCGGGTAATAAATTGGGACGGAGAAGACATATCCGGTATAAATAAACAGATAAAAGGACGAAACGCTCAAATATTATTTTATATTTTAGCACTTCTTTTTATTATTTTTGAAATGTTATTATTGGGTAAAGGAGAACGAACGAAATAAATGGGACATATAATAAAAAAAGAACCCGAACGGGCCATACTTTGTGCGGTGTCATTACCGGGCAAAACCGAACACACAGAACGCGCAATTGAAGAACTTGGAAGGCTTGCTGAAACCGCCGGAGCGATCGTTATAGATCAACTTATCCAGGTCCGGAAGATGATCCACCCCCAGCATTATATAGGGACGGGAAAATTAGCGACCTTAAAAGCATTGGCGGAAGAACAGGATGCGGATGTTGTTATTTTTGATGATGAATTATCTCCATCTCAGCAAAAGAATATTGAAAGAGAATTAACAGAGTTAAAGATCATTGACCGTTCTGCCTTGATCCTTGATATTTTTACACTGCACGCAAAAACGCGCGAAGCAAAAACTCAAGTGCAGCTTGCCGAAGCAGAGTATTTACTTCCCCGATTGACCAAACAATGGACTCACCTTGAACGACAAGCGGGTGGGATCGGAATGCGAGGCGGACCCGGAGAGACGCAGATCGAGATCGACAGGCGCCTATTAAGAGACAGGATCAAGAAATTAAAACTAGATCTTCATAAAATTTCCATTCAATTAAATACAAAACGAAAATCACGATCTAAAAGATTCAATATTGCCCTGGTCGGCTATACGAACGCCGGAAAATCAACACTGATGAATTACTTTGCCGGGTCAAGCGTTGAAGTGGAAGATCAGCTTTTTAAAACCCTGGATACAACTGTACGCCGGGTACAACTGGATAAGGCACACACAATATATCTGAGCGACACAGTGGGATTTATTCAAAAATTACCGCATCAGCTTGTTGCATCATTTCGATCCACCCTGAAAGAAGTGGAAACCGCGGACTTATTACTAAAGGTCATTGATATTTCGGACCCAAATTATAAAGAACATATGGAAACAATTGATGATGTTCTGAAAGAATTTGACATCCCGGAAAAAAGGTTTATTACGGTGTTTAACAAAACAGACGTTCTTGAAGGAGCGGAAGAGATCAGATATGTAAAACGGAATTATCCTGAATCTCATTGTATATCCGCTACCCGCACGATAGGGCTTGAAAAACTCATTGATGCAATCCGGCAACGTATTGACGAAAGTGCCTATGTTCACCACTTCTATGTTGACCCCCATGAAGGTAAATTGATCGCTGAACTGCATAAATTCGGCGAAATCCTTGAAAGTCGCTTTGTTGAAGAGAAGATCCTCTTCAAAGTTTTTCTGGATACAGCGGTCTATGAAAGTCTGAAAAAGAAATATCAACTGTAAATATATAAATGAGGTTGATTATGAAAAAAATATTCGCTGCCATGTTGTTTGTAATTATATTAACTGGCGTATTTGCCCAGACAGATAAGACAACGCTAATGGTACGTTGTGACGATATCGGCATGTGTCATGCCGTAAATGTGGCGGCAAAAGAACTGGCAGAAACAGGCCTTCCGCTGAATTATTCTATTATGTTCGTATGTCCCTGGTATCAGGAGGCAGTTGATATTTTAAAGGAATATGATAATGTTTGTTTCGGTATTCACCTAACCTTAAATAGTGAATGGCAAAATTATCGTTGGGGACCATGTGCGGTAACGGCCAAGGTATCAAGCCTTGTAGATGAAAACGGATACTTTTACCCCCGAAAAGATCTTGCTTATGCTGCCGATCCTTCATTAAAAGAGATCGAGATCGAAATGCGCGCTCAGATAGAACGAGCCTTAAGAAGCGATCTGAATATCAAATATTGTGATACGCATATGTCCACCTTGGACGAACGAAAAGATATTCACGAATTGATCGTCAGACTTGCAGAAGAATACGGACTGATCTTCTCGGAATTTGTATCTGACTATCGTATGGATGGTATGTATTCACAGACTCCTAAAAAAAAGAAACAAAGCATTCTGTCTCAACTGGAAAAAATAGATAAGAAAGGAGTTAATTTACTGGTTTGCCATTTAGGGAAAACCGGCCCGGAGATGGATGCTCTGATTGATATGAATCCCAGTGGTCCCAAGAATATGAGCGAACACCGCGAGGCGGAATTGAAAGTACTGTTATCGCCTGATTTCAGACAGGGAGTAAAAAAGAACAATATCCGGTTAAGTACTTACATAGAAGAATACAAGGTCGGGGAAGGACAATAATATGGGATTACTTGAACTTATCGGATATCTGGCTTCGGTGGTCGTTGCCATTTCTCTTATGATGAAAAATATCCATCGTTTACGCTGGTGGAATCTTTTCGGAGCCGCAAGCTTTTCTGCGTATGGCGCGCTGATCGGCGCATGGCCCGTATTTGTACTCAACGGTTTTATTGCTATCGTTGACATATATTATTTGGTCGCCATGAGTCGCCAAAAAGAATATTTCGATCTTCTGGAAATTGACATTAAGACCTCTGTGTTTACAAAACGCTTTCTTAATTTCTACAAAGAAGATATTGTAAAATATTTCCCCACGTTCAGTTTTGATCCCAAAGCAGAATACAAAGCATATTTTTGTTTGCGTGATTGTCGCCCCGTTGGATTGGTTTTATTTTCAACTATCTCCGAAAAAGAACTTCTTGTTGAACTGGATTATGCTATTCCTGAATATCGTGATATGAAAAACGGAAAATATTTTTATCATGAAGGGCTTAAGCGTCTTGGTATAGACAATAAAAAACAATTTATTATTAAAGATCCGAACGAACGCCATCAACGCTATCTAAATGCCGTGGGCTTTAAGCGAGTTGGGGATGAAAACGGAATTCCTATCTATAAGCGTTAGTAAGAGAATAATTAATTGAGTTGTTTATGGAAGGCTTAATGTTCCTGTCAGCGCATAACCAATCTTAAGAAATTTTATTATCTTTCCTCCGGGAATTATCGCTATTTATATTTTTCAATGATTTCCAGATATTTGGGGACTACAATATCATCTACAACACTTTCCCAGGAACGGAATATGCTTGTTTGCGCTTTCTCTCCTGTCTTTTTCAGCGCTTCGCGATCAGAGACGATCTTTAAGATCGATTCAGCAATGCTTTCGGCGGAATTTTCGCAGAGATAACCATTTTCTCCATGAATAATTCCCTCTGCGGCATTACTGTCCCTCACAATGATCGAAGGTGTTCCAACAGCCGCCGCTTCACGCGTTACGACCGGAGCATTATCATATACGGAAGGAAAAATAAACAGATCGGATCTGGCAAAGATGCTTTTAAGAACATCGCGATCAAGGATTTTTCCAAGAAATTTCACTTGATCACCTAATCCAAGCTGTTTGACCCGGGTTTGAAAGTCTTCTTTGGATTTGCCCTCGCCTACAAACAGCATGGTAAATTTTACCCCCGCCTTTTTAAGCAAGCCGAGTGAATCAATGATCATGGGGATATTCTTTTGTTTGATCATTTGTCCGACAAAAAGAAAAACAAGATCCTCGTCCGATATGCCGTAATTTTTATTGGCCATCTGCATCAAAGCATCCAAGTTGCCGGGAACGGTGAAATCCGCGCCATTTGGGACTACATCAACCTGCCCCTTGTAACCATAGGAGATCAAAGTTTCACGAGTGCTTTCATTTACCGCCCAAACAGCATCGGCGTAGTTGAAAAAATCAACGACAAGATGAGTCATCAACCACGAGATAGCGTCAGAACGCGTTGCCTCTTTGAAATCATCATAAAACTTGGAATGAAAAGTCGCCACCAAAGGCACTTCTTTTTGACGCGCAAATTGAAGGGCGATATTACCGGAAGAAAAAGGGCTCTGCGCATGAACAATATCTACATTCAGGGTGCTGAGTTTTTTCCATAATTTTGGACTGTGCTGACCAACGCCAAGACGATAAGGCTTGCGCATAACGAGAGGAATTGAAGGATATCGTAAAACCGGAAAGACCTCATCATCCACATAAGCCGGATATTCGGGTGTTACGACATAGGATTTCCCGTATTTCAATTTTATCCAGTATGCATAATTTCGGGTAACATTTCCCACACCGTCCATAAGGGGAGGAAAAGACTCACTAAATTGAATGACGTTAAGCTTCATTTTATTTTCTCACTTTTTTATGATTGAGTCAATGATAACAATTCCCATTGACTCAATCGTCAAATGTCTAAACGGATGTCTTGATCTTTGCATACTTCAAATATGGAATAATAATATCATTTTTTGGGGTATCAGTTCCATCATAAGTGATGGTCAGGACCGGTACGCCCGTGATCTCTTCGATATCTTTGCTCATAGCTTCGGTGATAAGCGAGGGGCAACAGAAAGCCGGGTTCGTCTGCACGAAAAGTGCTATCTCCGGATGTTCTTTCATGATCCGGAAGATCTTCAATACATTTTCGTAACTTTCTCCGTCTTGTTCGATGCGTATAT
This sequence comes from Fidelibacterota bacterium, assembly GCA_034660515.1. Lineage (GTDB taxonomy): Bacteria > Fidelibacterota > Fidelibacteria > Fidelibacterales > Fidelibacteraceae > M50B103. Next base: position 5,684 of record JAYEJI010000155.1, on the reverse strand, counting down.
TGAATTGAGCGAGTTCTTTTTCTGCACCCGGATTGCTCGCAGAAACGGAGTTACCAACGTATTTACTGAACAAACTTTGATACCGGTTCTCAAACAATTGCATAGCCGCCAGCAAAGAACGGTAAATGATCAGATCCGAGACCCTCAACTCTTTGAGCCATTTTTTTGAATAAGCACCAAAAGCGATCTTGGCATAATCATTATAAGGAGTAATAATAACCTCCCCGCCGGCATCTTCAATAACACGAATAAGATCCTGGTTCATAACCTCGTTGTCACGAACGTAAAGATCCCCAAAGATCGCAACCTTGGGTCGTGAAGTCTTTTTGATCTTAATGCTGTCAATCTTCGCAATGACCCTTTCCACAGCTTCGAAATATTTTATCTTGCCGAGAAATGCATCGATAAAAATATTCTGACACTGGGCAAGAATTCTATCTGTTTTCCCTTTTTCTATTTCATAAGGACGGATCATGCACCCGATTTTTTTCAGGTTCCCACCGAACATATATGCAAAATAAGTTTTTACGGAAATGATCGCACTAAAATCAAACATAGCTATAGTACCAATATATATTCCCGCACCTTCAAGATTTCCGTCACTTTCATTTATCAGAGTTTTGATATAAGGAGCGTACAAACGGATATTGCAAGACCATTTACCCTCGATCATCCAAAGAAGTGTATTTGCGGGCACAAGAGCATATTTTTTCATATAGGTGATGAATTCATGCGCAATAGCGTTCACGGGGATACATTGCCCTGTGTTCATTTTCATGCTTTCTGCGATCAATTGAGGTGTTTCTTCCAGTACGCGGGCATCAATACCTGCTGCACGAAGATTCGCGGCAACAAGAGGAATAACTGTTGGGTCCCAATTGGGAAGCAGGATCGTTTTACCCTTGTAATCCTTTTCCATTTCCGAAGTGATCGCATATTTTTTTTCAGGGATCATTTCCGGAACACTTGATCGCAAATGATTTCGGAAAGCTCTTACACCTGCTTCAATTCGTGTTTCATAACCGACATTTGAATCATGTTCATCTAACTGTAAAATCAAGTAAGGTTTTTCATGCGCGTCCATGATACGCTTAAAATATTCCAACGCAAAAGAATCGGGAGCACACATAAAAGAAGTAATGAACACAGGATATAAGCCGGGTGTCTTAGTGCACATGTCCGCAGCTTCCAGGATGGCTGCGGGGTATGCCCAATGAAACTGATCCAGGAGAAGTTCCATATCTTCATCTTTAGCGGCAGTAGGCAAAGAATCGTTGAAAAAAGTCTCAATTCCCAATTGCGCAAAATAATTGGGGATCCCCTTGTTCATGGTGTCTGAAAGCACGGTATAGGGGCGGCCCAATAAAGCAATCTTTATCTCACCGTCACCGGGAGGCGAATAAAGGGTTTTTATCTTTTCTTTCTTTTCCTTATAAAAAGCCCAAGCTTCATCATAGGCTTTATTGATGGCAAGAATATTGTATTGTCCGGGGAAGGCTTTCTGGAGGGAGCGATGTAATTCCGCTTTTGTCAACAATGGGTTTTGCCGGTGATTGATAATAGGACGCATACTATTGATACGAACATTATTCTCTTTTGTAAGAGATGCAACGATTGAAGTGAATTGAGTGTAATAACAGTATTTTCGCATGCGTTCGGGATTATCGGGATCTTTATTGCTTTCAAGATGAATAGGCAGGAAAAGAATATCGCAATGCGGAATAAGCACTTGAACATGCCCGTGAAAAGCAGTTACAGGAGCACAGAATTCGGCTCCACTGTGTTTTTTTCCGATCTCAAGAATATTTTTTTCATTTTCGGAGCTAACGGTTTTCATTCCCAGTGAATTGAAAAAATGCTCCCATAAAGACAACTCTTCAAATATCTGCAGGCCTGCGGGTATTCCTATGACCGGTGCGGATCCGTTGATCTCTTTGAATGTATTTTTCGGTATTGCCCTATTTCGTATTTGCAGAAGTGAAGGGACTTTTTCTTTTTTTACATATTTTTTGGTATTGTAATCACGTCCGCAAAGAAATCCGTACGCCACCTCATCATCTTTAATGCTGGCAATGCGGATACGGCAATGATTTAGGCAAAGTTCACAGGTTTCTGTGCGAACGGGGATCTGTTCTTTATAAATATCGATTCCTTTAAACGTGCTTTTTTCCTTTGTTTCTTCTGCCGTGGTGATCGCCGCACCCAAAGCACCGGTCAAATGACAATACCGGGAAACAAAAACAGGTTGTTGTAATTTTTGTTCAAAAACAGCAACCAGAGCCATGTTTTTTGCCGTTGCGCCCTGAAAAAATACTCGTTTTCCGATCGTACCCCCCGATGCGACCTTTTGCAGGTAATTTTCCCGAACAGAATAAAGCGCAGTTGCAAGAATTTCATTCACGGAATAATTTTTATTCAAATAATGATTAATATCCCGTTCCATAAATACGGTACAACGGTCACTGGCTAAGGGTGCCTGCGCCCCCCGTGCGAGATTTGAATATTCAGTAAGTGAAACATTTAATTTTTGCGCCTGCTCTTCAATGAAACTTCCCGTGCCAGCGGCACAGACAGTATTCATTTTTGAAAAAGTAACAACCCCTTTCCGCAAGGTCGTAAATTTTGCATCCTGACCGCCGATCTCAATAATAGTATCAATATCAGGATCTAAATCCACAGCGGCCCGGGCATGTGCAGAGATCTCATCCATGATGCAATCTGCACCAAGGAGCTTCCCGATGAATTTTCTTCCCGATCCCGTTGTTGCCACGGAAATAAAATTAAAACGATGCGTATATTTTTGTGATACATGATCGATAGCTTCAAAAATACCCTGTGTCGCTATAATGGGACGCCCCGCCGTACGCGTATAAAAACCGGCAATGGGTGTAAAATCTTTATCAATAATAATTGCTTTTGTCGAGGTTGAACCGATATCGACCCCCATATAGACTTTCGAAGAGGCATCTTTGCCGGGTAATTGATAAATATCAATTTCTACGGGTGCTCCGCCGGCAGAGACTGGTAGATCGTAATGTTCCAATCCATTAAAATCCGGGTAATTGCTCAATTTTAACTCTAAGGGATTATAAAAGTATTTTTTTTCTTCACTGGAAATGGGCAGGAGATCCGAAGATGTAAATGAACGCTCTTTAAAATCTGGGTCATCGAGTAAAAGTTGTGCTGCGCCGATAGCAGAAAAAAGATGAGCATGTTCATGAACAAGAATATCAACACCACTGATATCTTCAAGGTGTTTGATCACCGCCTGATTACGTGCCACACCGCCGGTAAAGACCATAGGTGACAAACCCACATCGTTGAGGCCCAGAGTATCCGCAATATTATTCGCCAGTCCGCGACAGAGGCCATCACAGATCTCTTCAAGCGAATAACCCTCTTGCTGACGATGGATGATATCTGTCTTGGCAAACACAGAGCACCGGGATGCGATCTTCGGGGTTTCGCCGGTGTTGGCCAGCGCCTTGGCGCTGAGTTCAGCACTATCCTTTAGATCAAGGCGCTTAGCCTGTTGATCCAGAAAACCACCGGTTCCGGCAGCACAGGAAGTATTGGAACTCAAATTTTTGTAATTGGCATCCGAGTCAAAACGGATCAAAGAGAATTTTTCCCCACCTACATGAAGAATGGAACGCGGAGAAGGAAAACGAGATTTGGATCCCGCAATCATGGCGATACGGGAATCGTATGTTTTTGAATTTTTGACCAGATCGGGCGCAGTGGATGTCCGCGCAACCCCGATTAGACCGGAAAGATCTTTTTTTGATAAAATATCATGTAAGCAAGAGGCGGGTTTCCCAAAATGCGGAACATATACTTCATTTATAAGTGTTCCGTCTTTCGCGATCTCTACCACCGATACGGTTACCGATCCGGCATCAATTCCAAGAAGTCGTTTTTGCATTTTATGTTTTCTCCTGCGTCCTTATTATGATTCGCATAATTGCCTTGAAAACATCCAAGGGAACTGAGACAGTCTTACCAACATCTTTCATAAAAGAATCGAGTTTTAAATCGTCCGATATTTTTTGTCCGGTATGGGCTAGGGATTTATTTAATTTAACCAGCATTTGCCAGGCCGTATTTTTATTTACATTGATCTCGGTGGCTAGCTTACGTACCGATACTTTTTGTTTATTATTGAAAATAAGCGATACAGCCCCAAACCACTTTTGCAGAGGAATGCGCGTGTTATGGAAAACAGTGTTAACGGTTGCAGAAAAAGAAATATTGCAAGTATTACAATGATGACGATGCTCTTTTTTGAATGAAGTTACACGTTTAGACCCACAATGCGGACATACCGGTGCTTTTCCCCATCGGATAGATTCCAGGAATTTCATCGAACTGGCATTATCCGGAAAAAGTATTTTTAGGTCATGTAGGTCAATAAAATTACTCATATCGAAATATAGGGCAAGTGAGATTTAGATGTCAATAAAATTCTACCAATTAATAGGACAGTCGCCATGGGCGACAAGTATAAAGGCAAAAGACAAAAGTATAAAGTAGAATAATATAAATGAGACGTGTAGGGAACAGGCACGCCTGTTCCTTGAAAGAAGTATTGAATTACGCAGATAGTAAATGGTGAACGGTGATATTTCAGTAGCCCCAGGTTTAAACCCGGGGCTAATGAAACATCATAATTCTACTAAATTTTATTAAAATACAATTTCCAGTGCGAGTTCCGCGATAGTATTCACGGTGGTTCCCGGTTCTGGAAAAGTTTCAGTATGAACAGTATGTTCAATATCAACCAATAAGCGGTTTTCTTTGTAAAATTTCCATACAATTCCACCTATGTAAACTTTATCCCAAGAATCCATAGCGATAACTGAGGAAGGGTCAGAATGAAAATGGTCATATCTTCCAAAGATAGCTACGGGTACCCACGACAAGCAAACTTCACCGAAAAAAGAATAACCATTATAATCCCACTCAGTATATCCGGCTTCTTTCCCAGTCCCGTGATAATACTGCGCCGCCAGGGTGGTGAATGGGTTTTCAAATGACAAATAGTAAGTATTCACGATAAATGGTGATTGAATGGTATCATTCCCTTTTCCGTTCGCTGTAGCATATGTTACCTGCAATCCCGGCATAAAACCCGGAAAGGGTCTTAAGGTCAAACGACCCTCAAACGTCTTGTTATTGTTTTGCTCTATCGCATGGTAGCCACCTCCATTGTATACACCGAGACTTAAACTACCATATTTTCCGGGCAAAGAGCTTTTTACTTTTTCCCGCGCTTCATCATCCAATTTTCCGCCGAGCAAAGTTACAGCATTTATACCAAAATCAGCAGAAGAAATCACGGCAAAACGTTCGAGAAACATCTTGCCCTGAACACGATAAGTATTGATCTTTTGTTCAAATTCCATCCATGGCCGGTGAACCAGTCCGACCTCAACAAAAGGCTGAGTAAAAAATAAAACTTCAGGCAGAGCAGCTTTTAAATAACAATATTTAAAAAGCAATTCAATATTTCCCGCATCACTACCTTCTTTATCTATTGTGATATCTTGTGTGTAACGGATGGAAAAAGTTTCATTTAAATTTTTCTTAAAAGTAATATAACCACGTTTTAGTCCAAAGAAGTTATCACCCTCGCTGGGGATATTCCCGCGGTAGGCCATAAACCAATTTCCACTGATATGAAC
>JAYEJI010000154.1:6905-9188 GCA_034660515.1 Fidelibacterota bacterium | reverse complement strand
GTCCACCGGACATCGTTTCAGGATGACTAATTAAGGAGATTTATGGAAGCCTTAATGATAGCGCCTTGCGGAATGAATTGCCTAAACCAATTGACAATTGACGAAGGACAATTGACAATTCAATTAACAGTTATTAGTTGACAATTATAATCTGTGGATAGATATATGAATGCCTTAATGATAGCGCCTTGCGGAATGAATTGTTCGTTGTGTATCGGTTACATGCGCAAGAAAAACACCTGCCCCGGATGTAATGTAAATCGTAAAAATCAGACTAAATACCGTTCGTGCTGCACGATCGCAAATTGTGAAAAGCTGGCGGCCACGGAGTCGGGGTTTTGTTATGATTGCCCCACCTTCCCCTGCGCTCGCTTGAAACAATTGGATACTCGCTATCGCACGAATCATGGCATGAGCATGCTGGAGAATCTGGCTTTTATCCGGGATGAGGGCCTGGATGCTTTCCTCAAGAAGGAAGAGGAACGGTGGACATGTAAAGCCTGTGGGGCGAAACTATCTGTTCACAGAAAAGAGTGTACTGCTTGTGGAAAAGAACGTTCGTATCAAAACTATGAATGATAAAATATAAACGATAAATATTGAAGAAAATACAGTCCACAAATTCATTTTATTTTAGTTTTAATCTGCGTTAATCTGGGAAATCTGCGGATAGAATTAGTAACTGGTTATCTAAAGAATAAACATGAACAAAATACAAGATTACATTTCTTCGTACCCGCCTGAGATCCGGGAACGCCTGAAACGGACCCGTGAATGCATCAGGGAGCTAATTCCGGAGGCTGAAGAGGTCCTGGCCTACGGTGTGCCGGCTTTCAAACTGAAAAAGATCGTTGTGATGTATGCCGCCCATAAAAAACATATCGGTTTTTACCCCTTACCGGAGACCATAAAGGCCTTTAAGAACAAGCTGAAAGACTACCGTTTTGCTGAGGGTACAGTGCAATTCCCCCATAATAAAGAGCTCCCGCTTGCGCTGATACGCGATATGGTGACATATAGATTGAACATTATTGACAAATGAAAGGGTTGAGCGTAGTGATGCCTTTCAGATACTTTACTGAACGAAGAAGATTTTGTAGTCCGCCAGCTGGCGGAAGAGCAGCGGTTGCCTGCCCTGCGTAGCCTTGGCGAAGCGGGGATTTTCTTTTGCTTCTTTTCTTTGATTAAGCAAAGAAAAGAAGGGATGTATTGAATACTTGGAGAGATACTGAACTCGGTATCCACCGGATACCGTTTTAGGATGGCCTGTATTTTTGTTTTTTTCTAGTTCTTTTTTTTTACTCTCATATTTTCGATCATTCGGTAGACTTCCGAAGCATCGGGAGCATCAGCCGAAAGGTCTTTTTCCTCAATATCAAATGATAATGCAAGTATTGCTTGTTTAAGTTGTCGTAATGATATAATATTTACCAGCACAGGGTTTTAGGGGATGAGAGAACATTATCCCAAAGTACATGAAAACAATAAACGCCATACATCGTATGTAAGGTGTTATGCAAAACAAATAAAGGATAATTTTTATGAGCATTAAAGATCTGAAAGAATTAAAAATTGGAGACCTGATAGCAAAGATTCCTGTAATTCAAGGAGGAATGGGCGTTGGGATCTCTCTGTCAGGATTAGCATCCGCAGTGGCTAACGAGGGCGGTATTGGAGTTATAGCTTCTGCTGGAGTTGGTATGCTTGGACATAGCCCTTTAAAAGATTTTTTAGAATCAAATATTAAAACGTTTAAAGAGGAGATCAGAAAAGCAAGAGAATTAAGCAAGGGAATTCTCGGTGTCAATATTATGGTGGCATTATCAAATTTTGCCGATCTGGTAAAAACGGCTGTTGAGGAAAAAATAGATGTCATTTTTGCAGGAGCCGGACTTCCGCTTAATCTTCCTCAATTTTTAAACGGAAGCAAAAAAACAAAGTTGGTTCCCATTGTTTCATCCGGAAGGGCAGCCCGTATTATTGCTGAAAGATGGTTTAAACACTATAATTATCTCCCTGATGCTATTGTGGTAGAAGGTCCAAAGGCAGGGGGACATCTCGGGTTCAAACCTGACCAACTTAGCGATCCCGAATATTCCTTGGAAAAACTGATACCGGAAGTGGTCGAGGAGATGCGCAAATTTGAAGAAACACACAAGAAATCGATCCCGGTAATCGCCGCCGGAGGCATATATTCAGGAGAAGACATTTATAAATTTCTACAGTTAGGCGCTTCCGGCGTGCAGATGGCAACACGTTTTGTTACCACTGATGAATGTGATG
>JAYEJI010000154.1:0-6805 GCA_034660515.1 Fidelibacterota bacterium | reverse complement strand
AAGAAATCGATCCCGGTAATCGCCGCCGGAGGCATATATTCAGGAGAAGACATTTATAAATTTCTACAGTTAGGCGCTTCCGGCGTGCAGATGGCAACACGTTTTGTTACCACTGATGAATGTGATGCATCAATAGAGTTTAAACAAGCTTATATTGATGCCGGTAAAGAAGATGTTATGATCATTAAAAGTCCGGTCGGTATGCCGGGAAGAGCAATTAGAAATAAGTTTCTTGAAGATGTCAATGAAGGAAAAAAGAAACCGTTTAAATGTCCCTATCACTGTATTATAACCTGTGATTATAAAAAAAGTCCTTATTGTATTGTTCTTGCTTTAATAAATGCCCAAAAAGGCAGATTAAAACATGGATTTGTATTCGCCGGAGAGAATGTTTACAAAACAAAAGAAATTATTTCCGTTAAAGAATTGATGGCGACTTTGTTAGAAGAATATAAGAATGCATCTAATTGATCTGCTTCGCGTAGCAGTGGAGTTTGAGGGAAAATAAAAAAACATGTCATCTCGCTCCGAGGCATCGGGGCAGGATGACGAGATTGCGTATTTTTTTATGAACAGCACAAAAGAAGGGCTCGACATGTCGAGCCCCTACTTTAGTCTTTATACTTTTATCTTTAATCTTTGACGAGTCACGCGTTACGAGTTACGAACTAATAGCTGTTATATTTGTCTTCCCACCTCAGTATTCGCCATTTGCCATCGTTTCCTTTGCGGAAGCGAAAATCCGCATCGCCGATGAGTGTGGTATAGTCACCGAGAGTCAGTTGATAAGATTTGGCGATATCCGCAATATTGGCATCTTCAAAAAGGGTGTCTCGTTCATTTAGGATCTCATCCCCGTTCATTTGGTAGAATGCGCTGTCCAGTGTGGTCTGCCAGATCAGATCGATGTAATTGAAAGCATTTAAGAATCGTCCTGTTGTCCTTAATTCTACCGATCGCATCCAGGAGTCGTAATGACCGGTCCCGCTCTCATCGCTGGGTTGGTAATAGACAAAAACAAACTCCGAGTCGATAAGATTTGCATACATCAGAGAATCGCGATAGATATAAGAATATTTAAAATTATGCAGGACTTCCGCAGGACTTTCCTGGTCTATGCGATAAATGGAATTACCGCCATTCAGGTCGCCCAGCGTGGGCGCGAACATATTCTTGCAGCCGAAGACCATGAACACCGTCACTGCAGTGATCATCATGAGAAAGATTTTTGTTATCGTCTTTTTCATGAAAGTAATATAGTGCGAAAAAAGTTAAATTGCAAAAAACGGTGTCAATTGATAGTTGACAATGGACAATTAAGAAGTCGGAAGTTGGTAAAGTAAAGTAAGTAGTAAGTGGCGAATATGAAGCTAATCATCTTCATCAAAACAAAGTGTAGGAAACAAACACTTGTTATGCGAAGCTCATAGAGCGTAGAATAATGTCTGTCCCGGCCGCCAAACTCCCAGCCAAAAAAATCCAATAAATATGTCAATATGAAATACTTCTTTGGGGCATAAATAAATTGTGATTATATTTTAATCTCATTATAACAAGGAAGATCCATGAAAGGTTACATTCATATCTATACCGGAAACGGGAAAGGCAAAACTACTGCGGCTTTTGGACTGGCTCTACGTGCGACAGGTGCCGGTAAAAATGTCTTTATCGGTCAATTTGTCAAAGGGCAAATCTATTCTGAGATTCTCGCTGTCCAAAAATATTGCCTCCCCGTGACCGTTAAGCAGTATGGACTTGAGTGCTTTATTGTCTATGAACCCACTCAAAAGGATATCGATATTGCCCGCCGGGGCCTAAAAGAGATTTCTGAGGTCATTCGCTCCGGTCGCTACGATATGGTGATCCTGGATGAAGCTAACATTGCTCTTTATTATAAATTGTTCACGGTTGAGGAACTGCTGGCGGCCATTAAGAAAAAACCCGAAGAAACTGAGATTGTGATCACCGGCCGCTACGCTCCACCTGAACTTATTGACTTTGCCGACTTGGTCACAGAGATGAAAGAGATCAAGCATTATTATACCCGCGGCGTGCAAGCGCGTGGGGGTATAGAATTTTAATTATATTTATCTTGTATAGCTTCATTATGCAGAATTTACTTTTCTTACAACAGCTTCCTTTTTTTGTTATATTAAATTATCTTGTAATAAAATCCGGAGTAAAAACATGAAAGCATTACTTGTCGTTGATATACAGGAAAGGTTCATAAAGGGCAGTCATGCTTATGAAGAAGATCGATTTATCAGAACGGTCAATAAGGCCATCGACAGCTTTCGTAAAGCAGGTGACTTTATTGTTTATGTGCATCATATAAAGGGTGATGTTGTGCCAGGAACACCCGGTTGGGAATTTGATCAGCGTGTCCATAAAGATAACAATGCGCCCAATGTTTGGAAAACGAAAGGTAATGCATTTGATGGAACAAATCTGCGAGAGATCCTCGATGAAAAAAATGTGACCGAGATCACAGTTTGCGGATTAGTCACTCAGAACTGCATTCGCTCGACCTGTATAGGTTGTATTGAAGAGGAATATAAAACCTATCTTGTCAAAAACGGCACCACAAACTGGACCGATGATCCCCGGAAAACCATTGATGATGTGGAAGCGGAGTTGAAAGACTTGGGAGTGGTGACCGGTTAGTATGATATAAGCAAAAACCGGTTTCAATAACCATAGATATTCGATCCTTAAATAAACATCTTGTATTGTTATGCCATACGATTGTATATTATTACCATACATTGGGAGCGCATGAATACCCTAGCAGAAATACTTTCATCAAATACCCGGGCAGAGTTTTTCCGTCTGCTATTTGGACTGGATCAAAAAGAATACTATTTAAGAGAGATCGAAAAATGTTCTGGTCTTGCCATCGGCACAATCCAGCAGGAAGCATTGAAATTGGAAAATCTTGGCCTGATCCATAAACGCAGAGACGGGAACCGGACATATTTTAGTGCAAATAAAGACCACCCCATATATATGGATATCCACCGTCTTGTCCTTAAAACGATCGGGCTCCGGGATGTTCTAAAATCATATTTGTTCGATAATTCAATCCAATTTGCATTCGTTTTTGGTTCTATCGCATCCGGGAATGAAAAATCCGACAGTGATGTGGATCTTTTTATCGTGGGTGATATCGGACTTAGAACACTCAGTATGCATCTAAGGGAACCAAGCCAAAAAATCGGGCGAGAGATCAATTCATATACTATATCAAAAAATGAGGTTTTTAAAAAAATAACACAAAAAGACCACTTTGTTTCAACTGTCATCAATTCACAAAAACTTTTCATAAAGGGAGACGAAAATGAGTTTGGAAAATTGGTTAAAGAATGGTTGGCTAAAGCCACATCAGACAAGTAAGCAGGAAATTGAGAACTTATTCAATATTGTAAAACGCGATTTGGAGGATGCTCAAAGGCAAAATGTCTCTGCGGATTGGCGATTCGGTATTGTCTACAATGCTGCATTGAAGCTTTGTACGATCCTAATGTATACCGAGGGATATAAGCCCGAAAACACCTATGCGCATTACCGAACTATTCAATCTTTACCACTAATATTGGGTAATGAAAGATCCGATGATTCTGCCTATCTTGAAGCTTGCCACATAAAAAGGAATATCGTTGAATATGATTATGTTGGTAGTACATCTGAAACTGAAGCAGATGAATTGATTGAGTATGTTAAAGAATTACACGAAGACGTTAAAAATCGAATTAAAAACCATTATCCAGAATATGTTTAAAAAGTCCAATTGAAATCTAGAAATCCATTAAATATATAAAGGGCTGGATATATCCAGCCCCTACGTTATACTTTTATCTTTTGTCTTGGAACAGGCATCAGTCTACGCTTTACGAGTTACGCGTCACACGTTACGATTTCACTTCTTTCACCACATCAATAACCGTTCCATCCACCCATTTGATCGCGGCAATAACCTTGTCGGTAAATTCCGGTTTTTCGGGAATACCGCAAATGCGTTCGGCTTCAGCTTTGAGTTCTTCAATTGTCTTTAATGGAAGTCCGGAATCCTTAACTTTGTCGATAAGATCCTGGCGTTTGGGATTAATGGCAATGCCGCGTTCGGTAACAATGACATCCACCAGTTCTCCCGGTCCGACCAAGGTAGTGACCTCATCACAAATGATGGGAATACGATTCCTGAACAAAGGCACCGGCAAGATGGTGCATTTTGCAAACAGACAGTTCTGCCATCCACCGATACCGTGCAACATATAGCCATCGGAATGTGTGACCACATTTCCGTTAAAATTCACATCGACTTCCGTAGCACCCAGGATCATCACATCCATCATGGTGGTGAAATTGCCTTTTGAATGGTAATCATATGCATGGAAAATAGAAATATCCGGATGCTGTAAACGATTTTCACGCATGGAGCGCACGGCTTCAAGATCGAAAGTTTGTCCATCCAGCATATATTCCAGACATCCGTCTTGCAACATTTTGCTTGAGTATTGTGTTGAGCCTCCCACAGCAAAACGGGCTTTAATTTGGCGTTCCTTTAGCATCTGATGGAAATAGATCCCGATGGCAAGCGAGGTGCCACCGGCGCCCATCTGGAACGAAAATCCATCCTGTATTAACCCTGCCGCATCACAGAATTTTGCGGTTAGTTCAGCGATCAATAATCTGTCTGGACTTTTTGTGATCTGCGTTGTACCCGATACGATCAATTCCGGGATACCGATCTTGTCCATCTCAACGACATAGTCCACATAATTTCCTTCGATCTGCATGGGGATACATGGAAACTTGATAAGATTATCTGTAACGATAATTACTTTTTCGGCATACTGATAATCCGCCAAAGCATATCCCAGTCCACCGCATGCCGAGGGACCGTCAAGTCCGTGACCATTGCCAAAAAAGTCGGCAGTCGGAGCAGCCAGCACTGCAATATCAATTTGAACTTCGCCATCCTGGATAGCCTGATAGCGACCACCGTGAGAACGAAGCACGGCTGTGCCTTTCATTTTTCCTTCGGATGCAAAGCGGCCCAGCGGGCCGTTCATACTTCCTTCAATATGATGTACAACCCCGCTTTCGAGGTGCTTAATAATATCTTTATGACAAGGAAAGGACGCAGATGGTAGCCAAATAAGATCTTTTACGCCCAACTCCGCAGCAATATCAAAGATCTGATTGGCGACCAGATCTCCATTTCTCAAATGATGGTGCGTAGAGATAACCATGCCATCTTTTAGTCCGGATTTGATCAAAGCCTCTTTTAGAGACTCGACCCGCTTGTCTCCATCAGCAGGAAAATCTATTGCCGTTGAGATGGTGGGTGCATGTTTTTTCCCCGTAGGCCGGTGTTTTCCGATACCCATAAAAGGAACGACTTTTTCTCCATTGATCTCGGTCGGCACCATACGGCCGACTGCGTTCTTGACCATTTTCATTTATACGATCTCCTGTTGAGATTAATTATACTTTTTTTTCGGCTAACTCCATGATCCGCAGTGCGCGTTTGACCACCGGTGGATCGATCATCTTGGATCCGACCGATACGACACCGAGTCCCTTTTTCTCTGCTTCTTTGAAAGCATCCACGATCTTGCGAGCTTTTTCAATTTCTTTTTCTGTGGGGGCAAAGGCATCATGAATGACTTTAATTTGTCGTGGATGAATACAACCCATACCATCAAATCCAAGTGACTTTGATGCAATAACATTATTCCGCAATGCTTCCATATCGGAGACATCGGAAAAAACCGAATCGATGGCCTGAAGGCCACGGGCTTTGGCGGCGTTCACGACCATGGAGCGTGCAAAGAAGGTTTCGGTTCCTTCTCTAGTGCGCGGGGCTCCGATATCGGCGGTATAGTCTTCGAGTCCCATTGCCAAAGCGATCACATTCGGGTTTGCGCCTGCAATTTCAAAGGCCCGCAGTACTCCCATCGCAGATTCGATGATAGGCATGATCCAGACGTCATTTTTGATCTTATGTTCTTTTCGAAGGAGTTGAATACGTGCATTGACTTCCTGTATTTGTTCCGGGCTTTCACATTTCGGGAGCAGGATCACATTCGCATGCTGCGGAATAACAGCATCAAGATCTTTAAGTCCGCGCTCGCCCTGATTAATGCGCACCATACGTTCGGCACCGTAAAAATCAACGGCCCGTAAGGTGTTGCGTACAAGAATGCGAGCTTCATCTTTTCTATTGGGAGCTACAGAATCTTCAAGATCAAGAATAATACCATCCCCGCCGTGCAGGCCGGCATTGAGTGCCAGCTTGGGTGTGTTACCCGGTAAATAAAGTCTTGAACGACGTATGCCGCTTTTTTCGGTTCTGGTGTTCTGTGTGGGGGAACCCACCGGAATGAAAGATAAACCAGTATTTTTCAGCTGTTTAATGCAAGCTTCCAGGCGGGCCATGATCACATAATCGGGCGCTCCATTATCATCAATTATAACTTCTGCATGTTCAAGAGAAAAAGCAGTCAGCACATCCGTGATCGTTTTTCGAATGGCTTTTTCAAATAAGAGTTTGACCTTGCTGTTGACCGTGATATCCAATCCCCCGCTTTTTTTCAGGGATAGGGTCACCATACAATCGGAACGATCAGCCCTTTCGTGTTGTCCGGCGTAAGCGGTTTTCACCTTGTGCTCCTTCATGATTATTGTCATAAATACTTCCTGTATAGATTACGAAAGTTTTGACTTAAAGGGTATTGTTTTTTAATTGAAATACGAATAATAGAACATTCGAACATTCGAACAGCCGATTTGAATTGAAAAT
>JAYEJI010000153.1:0-2090 GCA_034660515.1 Fidelibacterota bacterium | reverse complement strand
CTGATCTACTACCTCATAGAAAGTGATGCAGAAAAAGCAATAGGGCCTATTTATTTTAGTAAGAAATTGGATGAATGAGGAGCGTAACGCGTGAAAAGCAGTAAGCACTAGGCACTAAGCAGAAATCAGTTTGGTATGCGATATTCAGAAAAATCCGAACTGGTCGCAAAATGCGACCGCTTAATGATCACTCAATGATCGTCCTGATCTTTTTAACAGTCATGATATAAGAACGTTTAAAATCATTTTGAGTACAGTTAATATCAACTCCAATTTTCATATCATCAAAAATAAAAGCTTCCATGCTGAAATTATCTTTTTCAATGGCACTCATTTTTTCTGCAAAAAATGGTTTAAAAACACTCATCCCCAGTTCATTTGATATCATCGTTGAACAAACAACACTAGGTTGTTTCTCAGGATGTTCTTTATTGTATATGAACAAGATCTGTTGAGTCGGGGAGTTCCCGATTAAATGACGGGATGTTGCTTCAAAACTGACATCAGATGCTAAGGAGACTCTTTCTATCATTTCAAAATCTACAATTGATTGAAGTTCATACAGCTTATTTATGTAACTCCCTTTAAAAAGTAATTCTGCTGCAAAGTGATTAGCTTCAATTTCAAAGGAATTGTCAGTAGAAAGTTTTAAGTCATCCTCCGTACATTTCTTAAAGCATGATGAGAAGTGCTTTACATGATGAGGAAGTATGTAATGTGCTATTTCATGCGCAAAAGTAAAACGCATCCTGGGCTCATATTCTTCTTTTCTAATATGGATTGTTTTGTTACAATAATCCAACATTCCGCGAATATTTTTCTCTTCTTCATCAAGTTTCTTAGAATCAAAGTAATTAGTCTTAACATTTAGTGATTTTGTGATCTTTTTTATATTTAGAGGCTTCTCAAGAGGCTGTTTTGATACCTCTATGATATAGTCCACATATTTTCTTAGATCAACAGCAGGTGTCATTTTTTAAGCTTCTCAAGAAGTTTTTTTGTTTTTTTAACATTATCCGCTTTATTATCTATCGTATGAGTTGCAAAAGCCGGACTGGGAACATAGTCTGGCATTCGTATTGAGTTGACCCATGATCTGACAGTTAAATTTTCAAGCTTATCGTTTTCCCATGTGCTAAGGATCGCTTCAATACGCTTATTTTTATCCCCAGGCTGGATGTATGAACCCTTTTCCCAGCGCTTAATACTGTTTGGAGATACTCCAAGTGCATCAGCAAGTTCTTGCTGAGTTTTCCCACAGTTTTCACGTCGTTGTTTTATATCCTCAGGAAAGATAAGATCATTATTAACATAAAAAGCCCGGGCCAGCTCTTCCATGATCTTGGGACCAAATAACTTTTCGCCACAATTGGGGCATTGCTCCCATTCTGTATCCTTTATGGTATATTTACCTTCAATATAATCACCCTTCATTGTCTCAAGAGTTCCCTCGAAGCAAGTTGGACATCTCATTTTTTGATCCCTTATCTTTTTATCTCGATTCATGAGCCGAGATGATAATTATTATTATTTTCTCAGTCTCATTATCAATTTGTACTTTTATATACGCTTCAACATGTGTGGGTGTTTCATTAACAAACCACCAATGATCTTTTCCATGAAATTTCTCCAGTTCGGTTTGACCGTAATTTAATTCAACTCCTTCTTTTAATGACTTAATGATAAATAATACAAGTTCTTCCTCAGTCATATTCAAGTCATTAAACAGGTCGTTTCTTGCACTGTCTGTTAAGAATCTGTACTCCGGACCTTTCTGTAGAAGCCGGATAATTAATTCACGGTTAAAATCAGTTCCCATTATAAGCTTTTTACCAAATATCGCAAATAACAGCCGTCGACGCAAGCAAAAAGTATCATATGATACTAAATATTGCTATTTTGTGACACTGATCACAATTTTTGTTTTATCAATTATCCTTTGCCTGCCGGCCGTATCCGCCAGTCGGCGGAGAAGGCTGGTCAATTGCTAATTAACCATTCAATTGTCTGCCCTCCGTAGCTTTCTTGATATCCAAATCCGCCAGCTGGCGAGAAGGATGGACTTCTGCGTTCCCGCCACAGGATCCTGC
>JAYEJI010000152.1:0-9311 GCA_034660515.1 Fidelibacterota bacterium | reverse complement strand
TGATCGTCCCTTACATTTATGTTATCTGGTCATTAGTTTCTATTCACTACTAGTTATTTCTTCCCAAAAAGCCACACATGCTTTACGCAATTGATCTTCATTCCCCTTGTTCTCAATGATAAAATCCGCATATTGCCGTTTCTCATCTTCGGGCATCTGAAGGGCTATGCGTTCTTTAATGCTTTCTTCCGAGATTTCCTGGCGAGCAACCGCTCTTTTTAAGCGAATTTCCTCATCGGCAGTAATCAGTAGGATTTTATCAAAAACATTTTGATACCCGGCTTCAAACAAAATTGCCACTTCCACTATAAGAATACCCGGTACAGCGCGCGTTGCCGCAATATATTTTTCAAGATGGGCTTTTAATGCAGGGTGGGCTATTGCATTCAATTTGTTCAATGTTTCTTTTGATTTGAAAGCCCGCTCAGCAAGAATGGCATTTTGTAGTTCACTATCCCGATAACAATCTTCGCCAAAAGTATTTTTAATCGCATCAACTATATTTCGATCAACGCGCAATAAATTTTTGGCAATATCATCGGCATTCAGGATGTTTGCACCCAGTTCATAGAATGTTTTCATGGCGACGGATTTCCCGGAACCCAGGCCGCCGGTTACAGCGATACTTAACATATAATTTCTCTAAATTTAATGTAGTGTTGTTTATCATTAAAAAGTACAAAGGCAAAGGATAAGATTAAAGATAAAAGTTAAAAGAATAAAGTTGCTTGTTTTTATTCATTACACATAAGATAAGAGCTCAATAAATTGAGCTCTTATCTTAATCTTTATACTTTTATCCTGGGTCTTATATTATTCATCTTTAATCTTTTCCAGATCCTGTATATCTTCCTGCATGATATCCTGCAGTACATTCGTAAGTTTTTTTAATCCTTTTTTTTGTGCCGCACTAAGATAATCTGTGATCTCTTCCATGGAAATAAATTCCCGTGTGGCATCTTCAAAATCGCAAGTTACGGTCTTGGTAAAAATATCGATCTTCTGGATATAGCCTTTGCGCTTATCTTTCAGAAGCGGTTCTCCTACCGGTGGATATTTTTGAAGTTCATCAAGATAAAATCCGTGTTCATAAAGAAGGCAGCATTTAAGTTTACCACATTGTCCACTGAGTTTTACCGGATTCATGGGCAGGCTTTGATCCTTGGCTATTTGCGTACTAACAGGATCAAAACTCTCGAGGAATGCACCGCAACATAGTGGCAGACCGCAAGATCCCACGCCGCAAAGACGTTTTGTTTCATCGCGTACTCCGATCTGTCGCATTTCAATACGCGTGCGGAACATACCTGCCAAGACCCGAACCAATTCTCTAAAATCAACCCGCTCTTCTGCGGTATAATAAAAGGACAGTTTTTTGCGATCTAGTTGGAATTCCACATCCATTAGTTTCATGACCAGATTAAGCTCTTTGATCTTCTCTTTACTCTGCTTGAGGACTTCTTTCTCTTCTTCGCGATTTTTTATTAAAATTTCGATATCTTTTTCGCCTGCTTTGCGCGTGATCTCAAAATCGGAAATGGGAATTTTCGGTTCAAATGCTTCGGTCACAGCTGTGACTTTTCCAATATCTTGACCTTTGTCGGTCTCTACTATAAGGTAGTTGTCAGCTTGTATGGGAAAATCCATCGGGTTTTTATAATATTCCCGGCGATTTCCTTTAAAAGATAATTTTATCAGTTGTTTGCTCAAGGGCGTTTATTCTCCATGATAAGTCAAATAGGCATCTACGCCTGCACCAATAGCCGGCGCCTGACGCAATTTGGAAGTTTTGATCAGATCTTCATTGAACTGTTCATCTTTGAGATAATGGTTCTTGAATTTTGCATCAAGATAAGGAGATTCAACGATGAATTTTGTCAAAAACTCCAGGAAGGGTTCGTAGAATACATTCTTGCCTTTGGATGCTTCAAGAAGATCGCCAAGTCGCTGACCGATAATAATACTTTCAAGCAGAGTACTGCGATAGTGATGCATCTCGTTAAGATCGGCACGATTTGAATTCACAAATTCAAAAAAGTGATGCCAGCCACCATAAATAGTAACAATACGTTCGAAGAGTAATTTTGCAATATTATAACTTACATCATTGAAAGTTCGTTTTGCCGCAGGGTCTTCATCAAAAAGATCCATGATCTGCGGGGGATAAATATTATTGGCATTTAGTTCGGCAATAGACATTCCCGAGAACTCGCTATATACGGCCTGAATACCGTTTGAAGAAGCAAAGCGCTCCATGGATTTACCTTCGCTGTTCTTCATTTCCCAGGCTTTTGCGATCCAGGTTTTTGCTTTATCAAAAGCCAGAAGCTTACCTTTTAATTTCATGGCATCAGCAACACCTGTGCCACCTCCAAGATAATAGGAATTTTCAACTTGGCGAAACAAGCCAAAAGTACTATGCTCTTCACCAATACCACAATAATCAGCATCCGAGCCAAGATGGTGGATCGGTTTTTCCATTTCGATACCGGCAGATTCAATCCGCTCTTCGATCACCTTGCAATATTCCGGCATACGTGGTCCGTTAGCGAGGGCAACAATGCCCCTTTTGTCAGCAGATTTTAAACCCGGCATACCGATACCGACCATGACCCGATCCGTGCCAACTTTGTTGGCAATTTCGATAATTACATCTGCTGTGGCATACATATAAGCTTTACCATGCAATTTTTCTTCAACTGTCAAATCAATGTCATTTTCGTTCATTTCGCCCAATTGGACCAGAATATTTACCGGTTTAAATGACGGCATGTGTTCTTTATACTCGCGATATTCTTTAATAATATTGATATCGCCCAGCTGGAAGGTTTGATCTTCGTTGATCATGGTCGTCCAACCGCTTATTTTCGTTGCACCCCCGTCAATACCGATCAATAATGTTTTTGACATGCTCACTCCATCATTTTTTCTTAAGGTCATAATTTCGATGTGAAGTTACGATTTTTTCTATGGAAATGCAATTCAGCAATTGATAATTGACAATTGACAGAGGACAATTAGTAAGTATAAAAACAAAAGGATAATGGCAAAAGTCCGGAGAATATAAGGTGTAAGGCGAAATAAAAAAGGGCCCGATATATCAAGCCCTTGTATCTATACTAGTTTATAATCACTATTTACTTTTTCGCATTGAATTTCTGACGGCGCAGAATGGCTTCCATGCGAACCCAATCTTTAGCGTTATCGTTACGATCAATAGTGTGAAGATCAATACTGTGGTCAGTACCACCGGCATGGCGGATAACCTTATAAATCGGATCCCATACACGGCCGATCTTATACATATCGGCTATCTTGCCGACCAATTCATAATCTTCACCATAGTTTCGTGCATAAGGGTCGTCATTAATGCTAAAATAACCGGCATTCTTGATCACTTCGATCTTGGCTGAGCGGGGCGCTCCGGCACCATTGATACGAAGCAGGTTGTTGCGACCGTTATCATTTGTCCACTCATCATGAGTTACGACAGGAATATCATCAAGGCGGGTAATGTTACCGTCAGCATGTTTTTCCCAAACTTCATAGGAGCCGATCACCATGCCGATCTCAGGATCACTCTCATAGACGGCTATAAGCTTTTCAACCGCATCTTCAATAAGTTGATCATCGGAATCCAGTTGAACATAATATTTACCGCGGGCCATCTTAGAGCCAAGGTTCAGGCACATACCAATACTGTTAATATCAAGAACGACCAAACGAACTTCCGGTTTAGCCGCATCGTATTTCGAGCCGCCTTTCATATATTCGCGAACGACATCTGATGTTGGATCATTATCACCACCGTTAACCATCACAAGCACTTCAATATCTTGAACGGTTTGGCACTGCACGCTGTCGATCGCCGATCCGATAAATTCAGGACGATTTCCAACAGGAATAATAATAGACGCTTTTAAAGTAGAAACATCTTTATGAATTTCATTCTTTGGCATCATAACACCCGGAGCCATGTAAGCACCAATGCGCTTCAGATGCTCGGTAACCACGTGTTCAGCTTCAAGTTGAATATTTTTACCCGCTTTCAGGTAATCAAAAACATCAGCCTTCTTGCCGGCAGCAACAACTTTGTAAAAAGAGCCGCTGTAACGATTGGCAATGCGATACAATTTGTGTTCTTCAGAGATCTTCAAGCGCATATCGTAGAAGTTGTTGTATTTAACCGATTCATCAAATCCACCGATAGCTTCGAGGGCTTTTTTCTTAACGAAATAAGCTTTTCCGTAATCCATGTTATCGCGAACACGACCGATATGATGATCCAGAAGATGCATTTCTTTAATTTCTCCGCCATCTTCCAATTCATAACTGGTATAAAAAAGGCCAGCATCTGCTTGTCGCTCAGCTCCCAGCAAAAAACCGTCAATTGCCGCTTTTTTCATCATGACCGGATTATCGCGGTTATCAATCAATAATACCCATTCGCCACTTGTCAGGGCAAGAGCTTTGTTCATGTTGATCGCGACATCATTTTGACATTTGATCGTTTTGGGGTTCAATTCCGAAAATTTTGCAGCTGCTTCATCTTTATCGCAGGTAATGATAATGGTTTCAATATCTTTACAGGTCTGGCCAGTCAAGCCATCAATCTGTGCTTTCAGGTGCTCTTCGCTGAATTCTTTAGCTTTGTAGTAATGAAGAATTACACTTACTTTAACCATTTTTTTATCCTTTCTTTAATTAGTAAAATTTTATTATTTCTGTTTGAATATAGGTAAACACCAACAAAAAATAAATAACAAACGAAATTTTTTGTTCCTGAATTTGTAATTAGATGCAAAAAGCCTTTCTTCACTAAGATTATAGATAGTAAGCTAATTTACCCGATAATATCTCGGTAAAGTAGTGCTTGTTTCGCGTTACGAGTCACAAATTAAAACCGGCCGACAAAAATAGTGATCAATCCAATAAACATGACGATCTTTAAAACAACTGCAATCTGGTGATAATTTATTATCCGTTTAACTTGAAAAAGCTGGATCATTATGATTAACATTGGAATGACCACCCCGATAGAGCCAAAGAAGAAAAACCACTTCCCGTACATACCCGTAACATAGGGAATGGGAATAGTTGGGAAAAATAAAGCTATAATAATTCCGGCAATAATACGGGTCGGGGTTTCACCTATCATAACAGGAAGGGTTTTACTTTCATGTGCTTCATCACCATCAATGTCTTCAAGATCTTTTATGATCTCCCGAACAACAGATATAATAAAGGTAAAGACAAAAGGCACATAGCCCAACTTGATATCGCCAAAAGCTTGTGCGGCAAAAAGAAATGTCAAAGCGGACAAAAAGGCAACAATAATATTCCCAAGCAATGCGACATGTCGCAGGCGATAGGCATACCAATAAAGAAGGGGGGTTACTATAAATAAAGATATAAACAGTGACCAAAACCCAAGAATTAATCCGGCAATATTTCCCAGAATAAACATTGCGATCATAAATCCTTTGGCTCCTTCAATACTTATTATTCCTAATGGTAGGGGGCGATTGGGTTTATTAATGCGATCTATTTCGACATCACACCTATCATTTAATGCGTTCCCGGCTGCCGTAATGAACGTTGGGCAAATGATCGCCAGCAAAAACTTCCAAATTGAAGGGAAGGGCGTAAAAAATGTAGCTGTTATCAGAACTACGGTAGCGACCAAAACAAGGTTAGCCGGTCGCGCTAATTTAAAATAGTGTTTTAATTTCAATTTCATATGGCGATGAATCCTACAATTAAATATACAATTGATGCAATACCTGCTGAAATAAGTGCATAAGGTAATTGTGTGTTAACATGATCTATGTGGTCACAGGCAGAAGCCATGGATGCCACAATAGTGGTATCCGAAATTGGTGAACAATGATCACCAAATACTCCTCCGCCAAGAACGGCAGAAACAACCAATGGCATGGGAACACCCAAATTAATCGCAAGAGGAACCGCCAGGGGAATCATGAGAGCAAAAGTTCCAAAACTTGTCCCGGTGGAAAAAGCAATGAATGCCGCCACAAGGAAAACTATTAAAGGTACCAGTCCCGCTGGTAAAGATCCCGAGATACCCTGAGCAACAAAAGCGCCCGTTCCTAAAGCTTTACATGTGGCCCCAAGCGAGAATGCCAACATCATAAGCAAGGCAAGAGAGATCATTCCGCCCGCGCCTTTCAGAATAAGTTCCATGATCTCTTTTCCGGAAAGTGTTTTCTGAAAGCGAGTCATTAATCCGGCAACGGTAATGGCCAGCATGACCGACCAGAAAACTGCGGTGGATCCGGAACCTTCAGCCAGAACTCCAAGCATGCCGGTTTGTCGAAGTGCTTCGCCAAATGCAACCTTTGTACCGGCTGCTGCGGACATGGATTGAAGTCCTGTAATAATCAAAGCTATCGGCATGAACAAGCTCATTGCTGCAATCGGAACAATCATGTTTCTAGCTAGCTTGCGGATGCCTTTTTTAGGTTTAAGGCCCGTCAGATTTTCATCCATCATGGGGATTGCGCCCTCAGGTAAAATTTTACCTTCTTCGCGGACACGTTTTTCGGCCTTTTTCATTTTACCAAAATCAAATGGCGTTAATATAAAGAACAGTACTGTCAGAACTGCGATAATAGAATAAAAATTCAAAGGGATAGAACGGATCAGAACCTGTGTGGCATTTTGAACTCCCTGAGTGGTCAATAGTCCAATTGTAAATGCCCCCCAGGCATTCAGGGGAATTAACATACAGATCGGTGCTGAAGTCGAGTCGGCGATATAGGCCAGTTTTTCGCGGGAAATACCCATTTTATCATAAAGTGGACGACAAACCGAACCAACGACCAAAATTTTGATACTGGATTCAATAAAGATCACCACGCCAAGTGTCCATGCAAGCATATGTGCCCCCTTGCGTGATTTGATCCATTTTTTATTCAGAATATATTCCACAAAACCGTCAATACCTCCCGATCTCTGTGTCAATGCGATGAGAGAACCGACAAGAGCGGAAAATATGATTACCCGGGTATTGCCCGGATCCTGAAAAACATGCACAATGGATCCCAACATCGCAGCAGCGCCTTGGAGGGGATTCCAATTGCTTAATACGATCCAGCCTAACCAAATTCCAGCTCCAAGGGAAAGAAAAACCTGACGTGTTTTTATTGCAAGACCAATAGCCAGTAGCGGGGGTAAAAGCGACAGCCAGCCATATGTTTCCATGGTTGCTCCTTGTATCCGTTTTTATTTGATTTGGGTCAGTCCCTGTGCTTTGTATTATAGTTTAAAAAAGTGGGAAATAAAAGTGGAAATCAACCACTAATTGCCGGTTTTGCTATGCTCCGAAACAAATTGGTATATCCACCCTTGAGCATTCCATGAGATCGGCAACCAGATGACATTGAGCAGAACAATGATGGCATAGGTAATCATGGTGTCGGGCCATAGGTTCTGGGGGAAAGCCAGGATCGTACCAATGATAAAAATATTGACTTCAAAAAAGAAAATCCCCACCCGAAATCCTTTCGTTATATTCCAGCTCTCGCGAAACGATTCAATGAGGGGCATATCGCGATCTATGATCAAATACTCTACAAAATAGAAAGCAAGAAAAAGAACGAGCCCCGGAATAATGAAGAAGAATAATCCAATCCCGATCGCCAGCATTTTTAATATCATGGTCAAAAAATATAACGGGAACCGTTTGATTTTCATACGAAGATATGTCATTGGCTGGATACCTCGTAATCCGGCTAAAATAAATGTGACAACCAAAAAACTAACGCAGATCAGAGCAAGACTGGTTATGCTCATCCAGAGAGCAAAGTTTGGCGGAAACGCTTCCAGAAATTGTACCAGGGTCATCTCTTCGCTAAAAATGACATCCTTCATCATAAAAGAATTTGAAATACCTGATAGAGAAAATAGAAGGGTTAATAGCAAAAAAGTCCAAGGCTTTTTATGCATTTCCTGCCAGCCGTATTTGAATGCCGGAATTAAAGTAAACATATACCACCTTTTAACATGCCCTAATTTAAGGTTTATGTTTCAAAAGACAAAACATATCCCCACTCATATTAATTAACAATTGAGAATTGATAAAGGACAATTCAGTTAACAATTAATAATGTACAGTGAATAGTAATTTGTAATCGTGGGTTGTCGCGATCGCCTAGGGGGTAATCTGTTAAAAGTGATTAACTTAAGTTCAATTAATTACAAAATATTCAGGGCCGCCTCGCGGGGTAGATATCTCTTAATTTTTCATATGTATTTATTATATCGCAGATTTCATTTTCAATGTTTGCAAAAAAACGTAAATTTCAAAAAACAAAGGAATTACTATGCATGAATTTATCTTACACATGACCACGAAGTTCGTTTTCGGAAATGGTGCTTTCAAAAGAGCGGGAAAAGAGATCCGCAAACAAGCCCTCAAAGTGCTGATCGTTTGTTCTTCCGGTTCCGTTGTTCGAAACGGCTATCTTGATGATTTGTTAAACCAACTTGAGGAATCCGGTGTTCGGGCCGATGTTTATGATAAGGTCATGCCCAATCCTCGTGTTTCCATGGTGGATGCAGGAGGTCAGCTTGCAAAAAACCTGAATGTTGATGCTATCGTTGCACTGGGGGGTGGCTCTGCTATGGATGCGGCAAAGGGGATTGCCCTGGTTGCAAAGAATGACGGCTCTATCTGGGATTATACTACGGGACATAAAACCGTACATGAGTCTCTGCCTGTGATCTGTATTCCCACCTTGAGTGCCACCGGCTCCGAAGGTAATGCCTACGGTGTTGTTTCAAATGACGAAACTTTAGATAAAAGTTCTTTTGTGTGTTACGGTGCACGACCGCTTGTGTCTATTATTGATCCTGAGCTGACCTGTTCTGTTCCTAAAGATTATCTTTATGACGGGGCTGTTGATATTATTACACATTCCACAGAAGCTTACTTTTCATCCGGTGAGGATGCACCGCTTAATGATGGTATTACGCTGACACTTGTAAAAAGTGTTGTGGAATCTCTTGATCGTATAATGAAGAATCCTAATGATAAAGATGCACGGGCAACTTTCACCTGGGCTTCTACTGTTGCACTTTTGGGTATTAATGATGCGGGGCGCGAAGGACCTTTCCCTATTCATTCTATAGAACATGCTTTAAGCGGAATGTATGATATTTCGCATGGTCGTGGACTTGCAATGTTGTTCCCGAAATATCTTGAAATGTTCAAGGATTTATTAACAGATAAGATCATTGATTTTGGGAGGGTATTTGATCCGGCCGTTCAAAATGCCGATGAGGCCATT
>JAYEJI010000151.1:0-2105 GCA_034660515.1 Fidelibacterota bacterium | reverse complement strand
CCGAATCAAAGTCGATCCTCGGAGTAAAATTATTCGTATAGGTCTCGGTATAGGTTCCGTAATCAGTGACCTTGTAATCATCGATGAACCGATTGAAATCATAAGCCAGAATCAGATCATTTATCCTGAATCCTTTGGTGGGGGAGATATTGCTTTGCCAATGTCGCTGAGTAAAATCTGCCCTGTAGCGGAATTCAATACGCTGGCCTTTGTAGTATGTCGAGGGTACAAACTTGATCAGTCCTATACCATCCGGAATTTCTCCTTTGATAAAGGATGTATAACTTCCGGAGGTAGCAGACAATTCAAAATAGTGTAAGTTCTGCCAAGTATAATGTGCTCCGATAGTAGCTTCGGAAAGTGAAAAACGCAAATCTTGTTCCATCTCCCAATATTCATTGTACAAAATGGTATCAATTCTGTTCAATCCGACAGCAAATATCTCAAAATAAAAACGAGGCAAAAATTGATTAAAATCAAGCCGTGCGTTGATATCGTAATCTCCCCGATGATTGATGTCCGCCATGGCAAAGAGGTTCATCTTGTCCAATACTTCGTTCTGAAAAAGAATGATCCCGCCTTTTAATGCGTCATAATCATATTGCAGGAAGGGTACGAAGAACAAATGACTGAATTGAAAATCGTAATCTTTGGCTTCAGCGATATTACAACTTCCTTCGCAATCCTGCATGATGGTCGGGAAGGAATAATCTTTATAAGATGCATTTTCCTTAGGAATACTTTCGATATCGGATATTTTGTTCAGAATGAATTGCGCTTCTTTGAAAAGCGTGTAGGTCATGCTTCCGTCTTTGGGATCAATAGCCGGGTACATGGCGGCTCCGGTCACATTGGTGAGCAATTCCACTTCAGAATTTTCTTCAAGATCAATAAGGTAAATATTAAAAATACCTGTGCGATCAGAAGAGAAATATAATTCTTTACCGTCAGGCGAGAGATAGGGGGTACGGTTATCATAGGAGATATTAAAGATCAGAGGATCCATACTATTGTCTTCAAGGTTCAAACGGTATATATCACGGCCATGATTGATCGCCATATCAAAATAGATGTATTTACCTGCAGGATCCGCTTGCATAATAAAGACCTGTTCACCGGTAGAAAAATTTGTCAGGTTCTCCATTAATGAATCCACTGGATCGTATCGGTAAATATTGTGAGTTCCGTCATGAACCCTGATAACATACATGTTATTTGATGTATCGGATGTAACCGAATAAATACGAGCGTCGTTTGTTAGTCGCTCCAGTTTTTTTGTTTCAAAATCATAGGCCATCAGATCAAACCATGTGGATCCGTAAATATTAGCTTTTTGACGTTGAGCAAAGTAAACGATCTTGCCGTTCGGAGACCAGGCAACATTTCCACGTACTCTGTTCTTTGAGATCTTTTTCTCTTTGCCATCTTCATTCAGTGTGAAAAGGAAGTTATATGAGATGTAATCATTGCCAACACTGGATTGAAAGACCATTCTTTCGCCATCGGGTGAATAGGATGCAAGGAAATTTCCCGGTCCTTTGTCAAAAAACGTTTCGCCTTCAAATAGGTTTTCACGGATCGTTACCGTGTGATTCAGAAAATCCGCCTGAAAGTGCTCAATAAAATCATTATAAAGTTCTTTTCCATTTATGCCTGTTACATCATTTAAAACTTTGTCAAACGATAGACGGAGTTTATTGCTCGCTGCTCTTGCGATCTCAGCATGGATACTGCTTCCAAAGCGATCTGCAAGATAGCTGGCAAAAGCATAACCGGTGTTATAAACAACCTCATTACCTATACCTGCATGACCAAAATGACCCACATCACTCCAGGACATGATACGGTTATTTAAAGCCGCATCCCGAAGGATCATATCGCGGTGCGAGTCCCAGAAATCGTGCTGAGCGTTTTCATATTGATACTGCGCAACACCTTCTGCCCACCACATGGGGACAATGGAATTCGCGATCGGCATAGAGCCTATACCCTTGGGGTATTCTAAAATAATATTCTCTTTCATGGGGATCTCACGATCGATCCATTGCACATAGAACATGGGAATATTGATCGGATATTTCATGGATGCGCCAAGAGAGATTATG
>JAYEJI010000150.1:0-29341 GCA_034660515.1 Fidelibacterota bacterium | reverse complement strand
CCAGTTACCAGTTACCAGTTACCAGTTACCAGTTACCAGTTACCAGTTACCATTATATCTCCGGAAACGAGACAGGTTTCTTGACCCTTTTCTGCGCTATCCAGAGTGCAGTGATGATAAGAGCGGTGCCTGCAATGACATTCCACTGAAACACTTCATAACCAAACAATATCGATAGAATGATAGTTGCCGGAGGATGAGTTGATATGATCATCCCGGTCTGTGTCGGTTCGATCCGCTTAAGTATTTCAAAATAGTTAAGGTAAGCCATGCCTGAGGTAAATATTCCCAGATATAATAAACTGATCCAGCCTTTCCATGTAATAACACTCAGGTCAGCTTGAGTTAATCGATAAATTCCCCAAGGTGAATAAATGATCGCGGCACCAATGAGCAGGATCAAAGTCAATTCAAGTGAACCGTACTTTATGACCATAGATTTCCCAAAAGCAGTATAAAGAGACCAGCAAAGCATAGCTATAAAAATGAGTCCGTCCCCAAGCAATATGGATGAATTTAAAATAAGAATATTCTTACCTAAAACGATCCCGACACCGATAAAACTTAAAATGGAAGCAAAGACGATCTGCCGGGAAGCGATTTTTCTTTTTCGAATAATATCAATAAAGATGATCACGATGGGTGTAAGTGCATAGATCATCGGAGGATGAGAGGGAATGGTGTGTTTCAATGCCTGAGCAAAAAGGATCTGGTTCAGGGACATACCCATAAACAATAGGAAAAGTAAAATTTTCCAGTCCGACCAGTCAATACGTATCTTATTCCGCCTGATCAGGACAATACTTCCAAGCGCAAAAATTCCAATGATATAACGAAAGAAAGAAATAACAAAAGGATCAAGCTCCAATGCGGCTTGTTTTGAGGCAATATTGGTAAAACCAATGATCAATGCCTGAAAAGCAATGAGAAGAATAGTGAAGCTTCTATGATCTTTCATCAATTATTTCCACCAGAACCACTCAATGTTCAAGCCGGCATAAAACGCATTTCCATAGGAAAAATCAGACGATACATAATACCCTTCAAACGCATAATTGTATATATTCTCGCCCCCTTTGAGTGGAACAGAGATATTTGCCGATAGAGTAAAGGTTTTTATCCGCGCTTTAAGATCCATGTTTATTTTCCAATCACCCACAAGATCACTTGCTCCTGTTAAAGTATATGACAGAGTAGAAGGATTGAAAGTAACATTGTCGGGATCATCATGAATGATGTATTGAGCATTTAGATCAACATCCAGCAACAAATTGCCTTCTGCAAGCTTTAGATGGAATTCCGAACCGGCTGACAGAATTGATCTTTCAGGATGATAATATCCTTCTCTCGCGTTGACGGTCTGATGATAACTTGCCCGTCCGTATAATTCTACGGCTTTCAGTTTAAAACGATATTCGGCATGGGCCTTTAAACCATAAAAATCATTTTTTACAATACTATCTGCTACCGTTGTTCTGACGAAATCATAGTTTCCTTCAAAATCAGCATTTAGATAGTGATGTTTTGAATCATGTTTAAAGCCAGTTTTTAATCCCATATATTGATTAGCCGACTGACGAAGATCCAGACGAGATGAACGTGCTTTTGTATAGGCATGAATATAAAAAGAACCGGGTTTCAAGGCTATCTCGAAAATTGGGTGAACGGTAGAGGGTGAGATACGAAGAGAAAAATGACTCATCAATATTTTCCCATTATAGCGGATACCCGGATAAAAAAGCATGGCCGGCCCTTGCCGGTCTTCATTCACATAATACCAGTAATGAAATTTCCCGTAAGCAGTAAATGATTTCCAGGGAGAGTAATTAACTCCAATAAATTCATGATGAATATCGTATGTTCGTGAACTGGTATCAACCTGTTGAATTAAATTATAATCAATTCCACCAAGTATGTTTAATTTGTCCAGGGGTTTATAGTTAAAATTCAAACCATTGGCAGTAATATTGTGATCCGTAGCTCCACTTGTTAAATAGATTTTTTGCTTATTTGAAGTATGATAATATTCTACGGAGCCTTTTTGATGTTGGTAATTGATCACTGCATCTGTGCGTTTAGTTGGATTTGCACCATTATAGGAAAGGAATTCCAATCCGACACTCCATCTATGTGGAAAGGAATAGGGTATGTATTTTACAACAATATCGGTCGAAGATGATATATATCCCCCGCCAGAGGTAGTATAACCGGACATGAATTGATCCCATGAAGCATAAGTGCTGGATGAGTCTTCATAATCATGCTTGAATAAGATAGCAGCGGGTTTCAGCCAGGAAACCGGATAGGAGAGCAGAGAAGCGCGATGATCCGGATCAAAAGTCGTATAAGGTCCCCAATTGTCCGCGTTCAGTTCATAAGCAAAAAGAACTGACCCCAATGATAAGATCAAGATAAATAACAGCAGTTTTTTCATGATTTTACCTGTGAATAATGTAGTAATAGTATGTTGTTTTTCCATATTTATTTCCATAAACCCCATTCAATGTTCAAGCCTGCATAAAAAGTATTTCCAAAAACAAAGTCCGAAGAAGTATAAATGCCTTCGTAAAAATAATAATTCTGATCTTCACCGGATTTAAGTGGTGTGGAAATATCCAATGCAATAGCGAAGGTTCGCATTTTAGCTTTTAAGCGCATATTGATTTTCCAGTCGCCTACATAATTACCGGCCTGAAGCAGAGTATATGTCAGTGTTGATGGATTAAAAGCCACATCATCAGGATCGTTATGAATGATATATTGTGCATTCATATCACCCTCCAGCAAGAGTTTACCCTCTATCAGTTTGCTATGGAAATCCAGCCCTCCGGTTAAGGTTATATGTTCGGGATGATAATAGCCGGGGAGTTCATCAAATGTACGATTATAGAAAGCACGTCCGTAAAATTCCATGGAAGATGTTTTTAAACGATATTCGGCATTTGCTTTAATACCATAAAAATCATTATTAATGTCTAGGCCCATTGGGTTTTTACGAACAAAATCATAAAAAGCATCAACAGCTGTGTAAAAATAATGCCGTTTTGAATTAAGCTTTATACCTGTTTTTGTACCAATATACTGGTGTCCCGGTTGCATGAGAATAATTCGTGGAGTTCGAACTTTTACATAAGTCTCAATAAAAAAGGGTTTTGGCCGGTAGATTATTTGGGCAATAGGAAACATATGTTTCGGAGATATACGGAAAGCAAGATGCGCGATCAGTTTTGGGGATTGATAACGTGCACCGGGGCGAAAAACCATAAAACTGCTTTCTTGTCCGTTATTCCAAAAATGCCGGTGTTCGAATTTGCCATATACCATGAACGGTTTTTTCAGTTTAAAACGAATTTCTGCAAACTCATGGTGGGTATCATAATTACGTGTACTCGTATCCTGTTGAGAAATTAAATTGAAATCAACTCCTCCAAGGATCTGAATTTTCGGGCCGGCCTGATAATCAAAATTTATTCCATGGCTGCTTATGTGGTGCTTCGTTGTTCCGGTCGATAGCGCGATGGATTGGGTATTGTTTGTATGGAAATACTCAAAGGAGCCTTTATTATGTTTATAATGAATGACCGCATCATTTCGAAGGGTAGAATTAGGGCCTTTGTAATCTAACAATTTCAAACCGACACTCCAATGATGCGAGGAAGAAGAAGACAGATATTTCACAACGACATCACTTGAAAAATTATAAGAATCGCCGCTTGTCTGATCGATCGTAAAAATTTGATCCCATTTGACATAACTATAAGATGAATCTTCGTATTCATGTTGAAATAGAAATGACCCGGGCCAAAGCCAGGAAACAGGATAAACTAAGCCCATTTCTCGCATGTCCGGATCAAATATTGTGTAGCGGTTATAAGATTCCGTCCCCAATTCGTAAGCAAATAGACTTGATAGTGAAAGACAAAGCAAAAGCACTAAAATTACTCGTTTCATGAAGATTCCTTAAAATAATGAGGATAATGGGTGTTGACATAGCGTATGATCAAGGTGATTACTATGGTAAATGTAATAGTATTCGCGATCATATTAACCAGATAGAAAGGAATACCACTGACAATACTGGCAATGGTTTGCTCAAAAGTAAATCCTGAGGGGATAGCATAAAATATAGTCGTGATCACATTATACATTATTGTAAGCAGTAGTCCGGCGAGTCCGAAAAAGAACGCTGCAAGCTTGGGTCTATTACTGATCATTCCGGGAATGAACCATCGGTAGGAAGCACCTGTCAGTGCGATGATCGCAAAGGATATCAATTGTGCAGCGAGAAGAGTGGGAAAGGCAAGGCTGGATCCGAAAGGATTTGCGATGCTGAACACGGCCTCACCGATCAAGGCTACGAATAAGCCGCGTTTCCATCCAAGCAGTAGTCCGGATAAAAATGCTATAGCCGTAATATATTCCAGATTGGGAATATATGAAAAGGCATAGGCCAGACCGAGGAAAAGAGCAAGAAAGATCCCTGTTTCAGCGATCTTACGATTTTTTCTTAGTAATTGTTTTGTCCGGTTTTCCTGTTGATTCATTTTCATCCTTTTGTGATTTGTACAGTGGTACTCTAAAGTAATTCTTTAAGGAAGTCCACTCGCCATCATCCAATTCCTGGTTAATAGCTGTTTTCATCATGTCCATTCGGGCATCCAGCTCATCCAGATAGTGTATTAGTAAAGCTTCAGGGAATACGGGTTTCTTGGGAGATTGATTTTTATATTCACCCTGATGAGATAAAAGTATGTGCTTAACCTTTAAAGCAAGTTCAGCGGGAAAATCCGGTATTTGTTCAATTGCCTTATCTGTCATGTTATATCCCATGGCCACATGGCCCAGAAAATTTCCCTCATCTGTATACAGATTGTTTGGATAACCGCTAAGCTCATCTAATTTTCCTATATCATGAAGCAGGATCCCGGTGATCACCAGATCCTGATCCAGTTTATATTGCTTAGCTGCGTGTATTCCCAGATTCAACATATAACTCATGTGCTCCAAAAAACCACCCATCGTGGCATGATGCAGTCGCAAAGAGGCAGGATGTTTTAGTATTTTGCTCTGATTTTTTATGATTAGCAACTGTAAAAGCTTAATTAAGTATGGATTATTCACTTTTGCCACAGATTTTTCGATAAAAATCCATAATTTGTCCGAATTCTTTTTGGATTGAGGTAAAATGAGCTCCCATGAAAAACCTTTTGAAGCAAAATCTTCCTCATTTACAGGAACAATGCGTTTAATATTAAGTTGGCGATTTCCGCGGTATTCCTCAACAATGGCACGAACTCCCACAGGAGCACCGATTTCGATTATGGGCTCAATATCTCCGGCATGTTCCCATATCTTACCGATAATGGTTCCGGAGCGATCCGATAGAATAACATCTAAATACGGCTTCCCATCACGTGTTAAACGCAAGTGTTTCTCTTTTAAAAGCAAATACGCGCGTATCTCCTCATTGGCTTTGAATGTGCGAATGATTGATAGTGGAATATTTCGTTTCATACGGTCCCCTTGTAATAAGTGAAAATGTATAAAAAAAACTTTGCATTTTAAAGAAAGTATTTTATTTTTGTTCGGAAACTAAGCACGCGAAAAAATAACATAGGAAATAGTATGAAAGTAATTACTATTAAAAGATTCGTATTCATTTGTATGATTACTGCTTTGAGTATTTCCTTCATTTTTGCTGGTACTACCGGGAAGATTTCCGGACGTGTAATTGATCAGGTAACGGGCGATGCATTACCCGGATGTAATATTATGCTTGAGGGAACAGTCTATGGTGCAGCATCAGATTTAGATGGAAACTATTACATTCTGAATATCCCCCCTGGAATTTACAATCTGCGTTTTATGATGATGGGTTATGGTCAACTTAAGATCACAGATGTAGAAGTACAGGTTGATTTCACTACCAATATTGATGCCACCTTAAGCATTGAGGTAATGAAAGGCGAGGAAGTCACCGTTGTTGCTCAACGTGCAATGATCCAGAAGGATCTGACATCTACGACATCGGTCGTTGGCGCAAAAGAAATGGAATCGCTGCCGGTAACGGAAGTAAGTGAGGTTCTTGCAATGCAAGCCGGGTATGTTGACGGCAGTCTGCGAGGCGGTCGTCGCGGTGAAGTTATGTATATGATCGATGGTGTTCCGATGACGGATTCTTATGACCGTGCTTCCACTGTCGATGTGAATACTTCTATGGTTCAGGAACTGCAAGTCATTTCCGGAGCCTTCAATGCCGAATATGGTCAAGCCATGTCCGGTATTGTGAATATTACGACAAAACAGGGCTCGGATGATTTCGGGGCTCATGTTGAAACGTATTTTGGTGATCATGTCAGTGGTCATAATGAAATTTTTCCGCGTGTAAACAGAATTGAACCCTTTTCCATTAATAATATTGAATTAGGTATTCACGGTCCTATTATAAAAGGTAAACTTTATTACTATCTAAATGCTCGCCATATCTATTATGATGGTTACAATAAAGGCCAGGATCGCTATACACCTTTTGCTTATGGTGAGGAAACGGCATTTAATGAAATTTCTCTGATAGATTCTTCAACAATGCTGGGATCCGGTAAGTGGGTGGACATGGGCTGGAACCGCAAGAATTATCTTCAGGGTCAATTGATCTATCGGGTCAGTGATAAAGCACGTATATCCTATAATATGATCTACGATAATAGAAAATATCAGGATTTCGATCGCTCCTGGATGTATAATCCACAAGGATTAAGTACGAACGATATGATCGGTCAGACCCATATTGCCAAGTTCCAACATCAGTTATCGCAGAGTACTTTTTACGATCTGGCATATACTTATGGAAATCGCGAATACAAACATTATTATGATCACTTCGAACTAACAGCGGCTGATACGAACTTATTGGTTCATTCTGAATTTCAAAATAGTTTTCCCTATCAGTTCCATATCGGTGGAACCCAAAATGGCTGGGGTCACCGGAACAGTGGATATCATCTTGGCAAATTCAATTTAACCTCTCAACTGAATCAGACGCATCAGCTAAAAGTAGGTGCGGAATTTAAACAGAATATGCTTGAATGGGAAGGATGGGAATATCGACCCGCCGCGAACGAAGAATCGTTCAATGTAGAATCGCCTTACATTACACCAACCCGTTTAGCGGATACAACAGTATATTCAAGTTCTTTTTCTGTGAACCCCATTGAATTTTCTGCCTTCATACAGGATAAAATTGAATTAAAAGATTTTATTGTTAATGTAGGTGTGCGTATAGATTACTTCGATCCAAAATATGTTATTTTAGCAGATCCCTCTGATCCGGATATTTATAATCCGATCAAACCGGATAATCGTTTTAATGATATAAACGGTAATGGAGTTCAGGATGCCGGTGAAGCGGATAAGGACATTGAAGATCGTCAAACATATTGGTACGTGGATGCATCTCCCAAAGTTGCTGTTTCGCCCCGCTTGGGATTTTCCTTTCCTATTTCCGAACGAGGTGTATTTCACTTTTCTTACGGTCATTTTTTCCAAACACCCAATTATACTTATTTATATTCCAATCCAAGCTTTCAGCTTGGCAGTGGTACCGGACATCAGGGAACGATCGGAAATGCCGATCTGGAACCGGAAAAAACCATTGTAGGCGAGATTGGACTACAGCAACAGCTAAGCAGCAATCTTTCCGCAGACTTAACGGTCTATTTAAAGGATGTACGGGACCTGACCGGTACCCGTGCCGATGTGATCGAGGTCTTTGGCGGTTCAAAATATTATTCCAAGATCGTGAACAGTGATTTTGCTGTGATCAAAGGAGTGACCTTTTCACTGAATCAACAGGATCCCAGTGGTTTTTATGCCGGTGCGGACTACACTTTTCAAATCGCGGAAGGCACGGCTTCGGATCCCTATGCTTATATGAGCGCCATTTCAGGCGGATCGGATCCGGAAGTTCAGTTGCTATCCCTTGCATGGGACCAGCGACATACGGTTAATGTGCTTATGGGTTACAATCAATCCGACTTTGGTTTTAATGCCACGGGACATTACGGTTCCGGACTACCTTATACGCCACGGGCAAGTGAAGATATTACATCGCTTTTAGAAAATTCCGAGATCAAACCCAGTACATTCACTGTGAATGTCCGGGGTTATTATCGCTTCAAATTTGCCGGATTTAAACCGGAAGTTTTTATTCGTATTACAAATTTACTGGATAAATTGAATGAAACCGGTGTATTTAACGATACCGGTCGCGCAGGATTTACCGGTGAAGAAGAACGTGTCGAAGCATTGAATGTTGCGACTCCGGTCAATACGATCGAAGAATTTTTTAATATACCTTATTTCTATTCAGAACCAAGACGTATTGAAATCGGACTGAGGATAAAATTATGAAAATATTAAAAAAATTGATCATATCATTGTTTATTGTAACGCTGATGTTTGCCCAAAGCGGACCGGAATACCGTCGTTCCGCAGTACATAACGCAAACCTGGTCCGTACCGTATTCGGGAACTGGGGTGTTGTGGGCCAGCCCACCGGGAAAGGACCACGCGGCGCATGGTTATTTGATACCAACGGCTATATTGGAGATATTTCTCCGATGGTAGGAGCAGAAGTCAGTTATCACGATAGCGAATATGACACCACTTACACTTTTAACAGTGTGGTGGTTTGTCCCGTTGATCGTCCCCGAAGTGAAGAAGAATCATCTTCAGATGGAAAATTGTGGACATTTGAACCCGTCGGGGGATATATCAATGCAAATCAAACCAGCATTGCTATAAGTACCAATCCAAATTCATGGCCGGTAACATGGCCCGATAAAATGACAGATACGGAAGATTCCGGTTGGCGTAATTCCTGGAATGGTTATTTTGGCAAGGGTGTATTTTCTGCCGACCAGGAAAGTTATTATGTTATGGATGATAATAATGATGAAGAATATAATTACCGCTCCAATACTGCCGGACGTACCACCGGGTTTCCGGGTTATGAATTTAAGCCGGATGCAAATGATGCGACGCGTAACGGATTGGGACTTGAAGTAAAGGTTCGCGGGATGCAATGGCAGCAATTCCTTGCATCCGATGTGATCTTTTGGCTTTATGAAGTGACAAATACATCTACGACCGATTATAATAAGGTTACCTTTGGTATGCTCTGTGGAACCTATCTGGGTGTTACCAGTGTTGAAGACTATGGCGAATATGATGATGACTGGTCCTTTTTTGATGTTGAAAATGATATTACTTATACCGGTGATTTTGATAACAGCTGCCGAAGAAACCCAAAATGGCAGGGACCGGTTGGTCTGGTTGGCTATGCCTTCCTTGAAAGTCCCGGTAACCAGTATGACGGGATTGATAACGATGCCGATAATAATGTTGAGACCTATCCGGCATTAACATTTACAGCACCACTGTTCACCGAAGCAGATTTTGACACGCTTGTGTATGATATTGGTGATGAAGTTGTGGTTATCGACAATGACTATAATCGCTCAACGGTCACCATTACAACAGATCCGCAAGTTATTGTAACACGCGGTATGACTGTGACCATTGTTCCGGGAGTAACGAAATTTATCGAGGGTAACACCATTGATGAATTTTATAATGTGAACCAAAATGTTTATGATGGTATTGACAACGATCTCGATGGTTTGATCGATGAAAACTACATTTACCACTATCGTCAGATCCGTATGAAACAGGAAGCCGATAAATATGATATTGATAAAGATGGCGATCGCGATGAGATCATCAATGTTGTTCTTTACGATGAACTAAATCCGGTATCCTATATTGATTATATTAACGGATTTGGTATGGATGATCCGATGATCGATGAAAAACGTGCTGATGGTATTGACAATGATGGTGACTGGAACATGGATTTCGATGATGTTGGCGCGGATGGAAAAGACAATACGAACGATTTTGGAGAAGGGGATGGACTGCCCACGGCCGGCGAACCGAATTTTGACGCAACGGATGTTGATGAATCCGACCAGATCGGTCTTTCTTCCTTTAACTATTTTACACCTTCCAACGAATATCCCATGGATGATGATGATCTGCTTTGGGAATGGATGAAGCCGGGTTATTTTGATCTCCCGACCAATATTCAAGGCGGAGAACCCGTAGCGGGTGAGGATGGTGACTTTATTTACGGTTCCGGATATTTTCCGCTGCGTGCCGGTGAAACTCAACGCTTTTCATTAGCTTTAGTTTATGGTCACGATATGGACGATCTTTACAAAAACCGTCAAACCGTACAAAAAATATATAACAGCGATTACCGTTTCCCCTCAGCACCTGATAAACCAACGCTCACAGCTGTGCCCGGAGATGAAAAAGTAACCCTGTATTGGGATCGGGCAGCAGAGAAATCCATTGATCCGGTAACCAAAGAAAAGGATTTCGAAGGTTACAAGATCTATAAAGCTACAGACCCTGATTTCAATGAATTATATACCGTAACCAATGCAAATGGCGTAGTTACCGGTTATAAAGCTTTGGAACAGTTTGATATCGTGAATGATATTGAAGGTTTGTTCGAAGCAAAATCCGAACTCTTCCAGGAAGCGGATGGCTATACCGTAAATCTTGGCAGTAACACGGGTTTACAACATTCCTATATTGATAATAATGTGATTAACGGGAAGCAGTATTACTATGCGGTGGTTGCCTATGATCGCGGCGATCCAAATGCGGATATTTATCCATCTGAAAACACCAAATTTATCTCGGTGCAGGCAGATGGAACGATAATAACCGATATCAACACCGCAGTTGTTCGACCTCAACCAACAACTGCCGGATATGATCCTCTGAACGCATCTACTCTCTTGTTCCATGACGAAGGTCCTGCAAGCGGTGGAATTTCATACAATATTCTCAATGAAACACTCTTAACAGATCATACTTACCGACTGACATTTACTGATACAAAGTATGACAGTATTGATAACAATGATAATGATACACTGGATCTCAAAGATCCGGAAGAATTTTCTCCCAGCACAACAACATATACGGTTATGGACATTACCGGTCACAGTGAAACCTTAGAAATTGATACTGCATATATCTATCTCGAAAAGAAAGATCTTATCGGTTCAAGTATACTGATGGCGGAAGCTGATTATCCGGATGACTATATTGATATCACTGAATTTGAAATTGATACTGTTCGTGGCAGGATCAAGCTTATAAATGGATCTGCTTATGATAAAGGAGATTATGTCCTGAATTATCAGTATTACCCTGTGTACCAAAGTCCGAATATTTATGGTTCACCCTTCTCGGATGAAACCAAAGATTCGGATATCTTTGACGGGATCGAACTGGTATTTGATAATGACTGGACAATAAAGAAGGATGAAACTGCTACTTTCTGGAATACGGAAGGTGATCGTTTTATGGATTTCTCCATGAGAGCATTTACTTCTTCCTTTGGGGCCCGGAATATGACCGGTATCCCGTATCCTGCAGATTATGAACTGCGATTCACAGATTCGACGGTAATAGGATATTTGACACCCGGCACGCTGATCACCAATGTTTATTCCAGCCTTCCTTCATTCCTTAGACCTCAACCGGTTAAAACAAATTTTTATTTGTATAATATGACCGACTCCCTGGTTGTTCCCTTCATCTTTTCGGGTGGAACAAAGAATGACGCGGATATCTATGAACTATCGAATGGTGCAATGATAAGTACCTTTTTCTACTTACCGGATGATGCGGATTCCCTGAATGCCTATTATTCATGGGTGATCAATTTCCGTGATCAAACCGCTATTCGTCCCCGCTTCGGTGATGGTGATATATTAAACATTATTACTAAAAAACCTTTCCGGAAAGGCGATGTATTTGAGTTTACTTCTGAAATTCCTGAAATTGATACGGATCTTGCAACAAACTCACTGGATGATATTCAA
Source organism: Fidelibacterota bacterium (assembly GCA_034660515.1). Classification (GTDB taxonomy): domain Bacteria; phylum Fidelibacterota; class Fidelibacteria; order Fidelibacterales; family Fidelibacteraceae; genus M50B103. The sequence goes on along the minus strand of JAYEJI010000150.1, from coordinate 17,378 downwards.
GTTGTTCCCAATCCTTATATTGTTGCCAATAATATGGAAGCTCCACTTCCACCGGCAGTGACTTCAGGGCGCGGTGAACGCCGTATTGAATTCCGGAAACTGCCTACGGATGCAAAGGTCTATATCTTTACTTCCGCGGGGTCTTTGGTCAGAACATTGAATCATAATGGCGATATTCATAACGGCACCCTTGCCTGGGATCTGAAAAGTTCCGAAAATCTGGATGTGGCATTTGGCGTCTTCTTCTATGTGATCGAGTCAGAAGCCGGCAAGAAATCCGGAAAGGTAGCGGTGATCAAATGACAAGTAACAGGACATATATCATGAAGAGATTCATCATTATATCACTGACAATTATCAGTATTATGAGCTCTGTAGCGATAGCACAGGATAAGGTAGGAACAACTGCCGCTAATTTCCTGAATATCCCCATTGGCGGAAAAGCTATCTCTATGGGTGGTGCCTATACCGCCATTTCTGATGATCCAACGGCATTGTTCTGGAATCCCGGTGCAATGTCACGCAACGGAAAGAGTGATGTTTACACAAGTATCACCAATTACTTTGTTGATTCACAGCACACCTGGTTTAGCGCCCAGTATATGTTGACATCAAGTGATGCTATTGGTGTGAGTTTAAACAGTTTGAATTACGGCGATTGGGAAAAAGTGACAACGGTAGAAAATCCGGATGGAACAGGCGAGTATTGGCAAGCAAGCGATATGGCCCTGGGATTGAGTTATTCGCGGAATATGACAGACCGTTTTTCGATTGGTGCTACGGTAAAGTACATCCATCAGCAGATATATAATGAAACCGCCTCTACGGTGGCTCTTGATCTGGGATTATTGTTTATTACCCAATTCAATGGACTGCAAATCGGAGCGAGTATCCGTAATTTTGGCGGTACACTGGAAATGCGCGGACGTGATCTATTAATGCAAGTTGATCTTGATCCGGAAAGTCAGGGAAATAACGAAAACATTGTTTCTTTCCTGAAAACGGATAAATGGTCCATTCCCCTTAGCTATGTGATCGGATTTTCTATGCCGGTGATTGACCGGGGTTGGAACAGACTGGTCCTTGCTGCGGATGTGATGCGACCGATCAATGACGCGCAAACCATTAACTTGGGTGCGGATTGGCGCATTGCGGATATTATAAGTCTGCGTGCCGGTTACCAATCTTTATTGAAAGCGGACCGTGAAAACGGTTTAACCCTCGGTGTGGGTGTTGATATCGAGATTTCGGGTTTAGCGATCGTATTTGATTACAGCTTCCAGTATTTTGGAACGCTTGGTATGTTAAATACCACTTCGCTGGCCGTTACTTTTTAATAGATGTTTAATGAAAAAAAGAGATTAGAAAAAAACAAGAAAAAAGAAAAAAGAAAAAAGGAGTAAAAACCATGAAAAAAATTCTTGTAATCTTAATGGTCATGTTTGCTACGTTCGCATTGGCTGATGTCAATGTTACCTACGTTGTTAACATGTCTACCCTTACAGGTATGGGTGCTACGGACTCTACTTATACCGTTCAGCTTTGTGGAGCTGAAAAAAGTTATGCTCATAATATATTTCTAACTTGGAATGATGAGTCGCCCCTGGCTACTAATGTCGGTGGTGATTATTGGGAGTTGGAACTAACCTATCCGGATTCAATGATAGGATGGGATATGGCATACAAGATCCGCTACATGAGCGAAACAGAAGAAGCTTACAATTGGGAAAGTGTACCAGGTGGTGGAGATCGTCATTATACATTACCTTCCTCTGACACAACATTGCAGGTTGCATATGTAAATAATGGTTGGGAACCTCCCTATACACCTTCAGATTCTGTTGATATTTTCTTTCGCATCAACATGGGTGCTGACGATGGATTTGTCCCCGCAAATATTCTTAGTATTGTTGGTGATCTTCCTGTAGAAGGTAATGGCAATATTTGGGATCCGGGTACATGGGCTTTAACTCAAGAAGGAACTTCCGATTTCTGGAATATCCACTTGAAGATGGCCCCGAGTGCAATGCCTGTCGCAAATAAAGGATATCGTTTCCATAATAATGGAACGGAATGGAATGGTCATTCGGAAAACCTGAATAATGCTTATGGCTTTGGTGAAAACCGCAAGATCTCTCTTCCGGCAAAAGATACAACCGTTGCGTGGGTATGGTGGAATGATGTTGTTGGTGGTAACTTCGAAGGTGGCGACACCGCAACGATCGTTTTTGGTGTTGATATGTCCGCAGCCGTTGAAAACAATGGTTTTGAAATTGGCGATACCCTTGAAGTCCGCTTGGGCTTTGAATTAAGCTCAACGGAAGTATTGGAAGTTCAAATGGTTCACGTTGGCGGTACACAAATGTATCAGGCAACTGTTGCTGATGTTCCGCTGATCTTTGGTGATTATCTATATTATCAGTATTACATGGTAAAAGGCGGTATTGAACAACGTGAAGTTTACTACAACTTCAACTACGATGGTGATACCCCGAGTGCAGCTGAACGCCGCCGTATCATCATTCCAGATGCAAGTGAAGAAGTTGCTGATATTGAGGAAGACCTTGGCGACGATCGTCGTATGCCTTTCTTCCGTAATAACAATCTGCTGGCACAGGATGTCACGGTCCATGTCGAATGTGACCTCCGTCCGGCATTTGCAACCGTTGCAGCCGGTAAGACCCTCGAAGATATTCAGGGCTCATTGGATATTTCCAACATCTCTGATATCACGGGTGTTGCAATCAACGGCCCGCTTTCAAATAATGCTGAAGGCACATGGGCAGGCTGGGGTTCATCTTTGATGGCAGATACTACCCGCAAGATGTGGGATGACGGTACACATGGCGATGCAACTGCCGGTGATACCATTTATACCATTACTTACTTCCTGTCACCGGATAGTCTTCATAGAGTCGGTCAGGAATGTAAATTCGGTATTAAAGGTGGAGACAATGAAGGCGGCGAAGGCGGTTATGGTAATAATCATATCGTGAACATCGATGATTCACAAGCTGAAAGTTATCTCTACATTGCTTTCGGTAGCATCAACCCGACTTTCTACAGCGAATGGACTCCGACACCCGGTGTTGGCGTTGAAAATGTTCCCGCAACATTTGTACTGGCTCAGAACTATCCGAACCCGTTCAACCCTGTTACGAACATTACCTTCGCACTGCCGACAAGCTCTGACGTAAACCTTATCGTTTACGATATGGCCGGTCGCACAGTCAAAACACTGGTTAATGGTTATGTGAACGCAGGTAGCTATGATGTTACTTTCGATGCATCAAACCTCGCATCAGGTGTTTACTTCTATCAGCTGTCAGCTGACAATACCAATATCGTAAAGAAAATGGTATTGATGAAATAATTTTATCGTGACGTGTGACGCATAACGTGTAACGCGATTACATAAAAGTAGGGGCCCTGATATTTCTGGGCCCTTTGCTTATTATATCAAAATATCAAAATCAATAATTAATTGTTACTCGATTGTTTGATCCTTTCAGAAAAGAATAATATAAAAGGTATGTTATAATATTGCCATTCAGTTAATAAAATATTTGATTTCAAAATTATTCTTTATATATTATCACAGCTTGATTTGAAGGAAAAATGCGGAGACAAATTTAAGCGATTAGGTAATATACTTGAAAGATTACCTATTGATTGAATTTGGAGATGTTGATGAAAAAAAATCATTTACGGTTTTATCTGCAATTATTTACAGGTAATTCATTTGGCGGCAATAAAAAATGATCAAATTAGCATTAAAAAACAGCTTGAAGATCAAGATCAAAAATTGCTTGTTCTCTCCTCAATACTATTATAACTATTTCACAGGTTATTAATAAATTTTCTTCGTTCCTTTTCCATGCTCCCGGTATTAATAAACTTTTTTGCGATACCTAAAACCCCCCTGTTTATACAGGATAGGTAATGGTAATTGTGATAAGCATACGATGTACTTTCTATGAGGATGAGTACGGGTATGTATATGCCTTAACTGTGTTGTTCTCCGCAGTCACACAGTTGGTTTTCAATTATCAATAGACATTCGCACAAATTGTTTAATGCCGGGAGCATTATATTGTACGACAAAATACTGACAATGACAAATAAGCTTTTTACTTGAATAAATACATGAAAATACATAATATACAAACTGAACTAATCGACAGCAGTACAAGGAAATAAAATGAAAAAAATTGCATTATTAATATGCGTTATAGCAACATTTGCAACCGCACAAAACCCGGTCTATTCCGAACCGGCATTTGCTACGCAAAACGACTCAATTATCATTTATTACAATGCCTCATTGGGAAATCAAGCCCTCAAAGATTTTACTGGCGATGTTTATGCGCATACCGGACTGATTACAGAAAATAGTTCATCGGGTACGGACTGGAGATACGTCTGGATGGCCTGGCCGGGAGAAGGTAGTCCGGTGAATACTGAAAAAAATAAACTAACACGCATATCGGCAAATCTTTACAAACTGGTGATCGGTGATCCTTTTACCTATTATGCTTGTCCTACAGATGAAAAGATCGAACAACTGGCTTTTGTTTTCCGTGATGCAACGGCAAGTGAAATTGGAAAAGATGTCGGGAATACAGATATTTTCCTGCCCTTGTATGAAGATGTCTTTGCAGTAGCATTTCTTGAACCGGCAGCAAGCGTCGAATACGGAGAACCCGAACGTTCTCCGCTCTTTATTTCTGCAAATGAAACGGACAGTTTGCATGTTATCGTTGGAACGAATGAACAAGCAGACAACATTGAATTATATTTGAACGATTCTCAGATCGCCGCCATTACGGCTGCAGATAGCCTGGAATACAATATTGCACCTTCATCCTTGGCATCGGGAATGAACTATATTCATGCAATAGCCGATAAGGATGGGATCTATGATACGACCGAAACGGTTTATATTGCGATCTATGGTGCAAACGAAGAAGCACGACCGGCAGGAATGAAAGACGGAATTACAGTAGATGGCTCCAATATTTCATTTTCATTTTTCGCTCCTTATAAAGAATTTGCTTACCTCATCGGTGATTTCAATCTATGGGAAGTTAACGGGAACTTCCAGATGAAAAAAGATATGCGCAATGCCGATTCAACGGTTTTCTGGATCACTTTATCAGGCGTTCCCGATAGTCTGATCGGCTTCCAGTACTTTATTGATGGCGAAATCCGTATTGCTGATCCATACAGTGAACTTATTCTGGATCCCTGGAATGATAGTTGGATCCCGGAAACATTGTATCCGGATCTAAAAGCTTATCCTCATGGAAAGACCGATTATCCGGTTGCTGTTGTTGATCCTACACCGCCTGTTTTTACCTGGACAGATGATAGTTATGTGAAACCGGACAAAGATGATCTTGTTATCTATGAACTTTTGCTTCGTGACTGGAGTTACGCGCATTCCTACCAGTCACTGATCGATTCGATCAATTATTTCAAACGATTGGGTATTACCGCAATTGAGCTAATGCCGGTTTGTGAATTCGAAGGGAACGAAAGCTGGGGATATAACCCGTCATTTTATTTTGCCCTCGATAAATATTACGGAACAGCGACTAAATTTAAAGAATTTGTCAACCTGTGCCATCATAGCGGCATTGCAGTCATACTTGATGTGGTCTATAACCATGCGACCGGACAAAATCCTATGGTACGCTTGTATAATGAAGGCACCTATGGTGCTCCCACATCTGAAAATCCATGGTTTAATACAACGGCAAAACATCCTTTCAATGTTTTCAATGATGCAAATCATGAGAGTATACACACTAAGTATATCCTTGACCGCGTAAACCGTTTTTGGATAGAAGAATACCATATAGATGGTTATCGTTTTGACCTTTCAAAAGGCTTCACACAAACTTATTCCGGAACTAATGTTCCTTACTGGGGCAATTATGATGCAAGCCGTGTAGCTATCCTGAAACGAATGGCGGATAAAATATGGGAAACAGATTCCACCGCCTATATTATTCTTGAACATTTTGCCGATAACACAGAAGAGGTCGTGTTATCGAATTACGGTATGATGCTTTGGGGGAACATGAATCATAATTTTGGTGAGGCGTCCATGGGATATCTGGGTTCCTCTGATCTTTCCTGGGTATATCACGGAACACGTGGATGGAGTTGGCGGCACTTGATAGGATATATGGAAAGCCATGATGAAGAACGCATGACCTATAAAGACAAAGAATATGGTAATAGCAGCGGAACTTATAATATTAAATATGAAAATATTGCGCTGGATCGTATGGAACTTTCTGCCGTATTTCTTCTAAGTATTCCCGGCCCAAAGATGATCTGGCAGTTCGGGGAATTGGGTTATGATTATTCCATCGATTATAATGGTCGTGTTGGTAAAAAACCTATCAAATGGGAATATTACCGTGAACCGGATCGCAAAGCTGTCTACGATCTTTATTCCATTATGAATTTCCTGCGTGCAAATTACTCTGTGTTCGGTTCCGCTTCAGGCGTGGAACTTGATGTTGGCAACGGTGTCGCAAGCAAACGTATTAAATTATCCGGGGCCGGTCCTAATGTGGTCATTCTCGGCAATTTCGATGTGGTTGCACAAACCGCAACACCGGCATTCCATCATGCGGGCATCTGGTACGAATACTTCAGGGATGATACTCTGACCGTTACCAATACCAATGAAGGCATTCTGTTAGCACCGGGTGAATATCGAATTTATACCGATCAGAAACTTTTGGAATCCCCTGTGTCTTTGGATAAGGTGATACCGCGCTCATTCGCTCTGAAACAAAACTATCCCAATCCTTTTAATCCGAGAACAGCGATCAGCTATCTGCTATCAGCAGACAGCAAAGTTGAGCTTTCTGTTTATGATATTAGTGGGCGCAAGGTGAGCACATTGGTGAACAGTTATCAACAAGCAGGTGAATATTCCATACAATTTGATGCAAGCCATCTTGCCAGTGGAATTTATATGTATAAATTGCGTTCCGGGCGGCATGTTGAAACCCGGAAAATGCTCTTACTGAAATAGGGAAGTCTATATGGCCATTGTTCTATCTTTTGCTTCACTGTGTATCCTGCTTGTGATCGGAAAAGTACTGCGTGTAAAGATCAAAGTGCTTCAGCGCTTGTACTTACCGGCAGCTGTTATTGGCGGACTGATCGGTCTGGCCATTATTCAGATAACAGGTGATGTTATGCCTGCAGGTGTAACTGCCGAATGGAATAAACTTCCCGGTTTTCTGATCAATATCTGTTTCGCCTGTCTTTTCCTTGGCGTAAAAATACCCAAATTATCCTCAATATGGAAACAGAGCGGTCCGCAACTTGCTTACGGGCAGATCGTGGCTTGGGGTCAGTATGTTGTCGGTATTGGACTTTCATTGCTTGTGATCGCTCCCTTGTTCAAATTACCGCAATATTTCGGTGTGATCATACCTATCGGCTTTGAGGGAGGTCATGGTACCGCAGCCGGGTTGGCAGAATTATTCAAATCTTACAACTGGGCGGAAGGAAGTGATTATGCCCTGACTTCAGCAACCTTAGGTATTATATCCGCGATCGTGGTCGGTACCTGGCTGGTAAACTGGGCTGTTCGACACGGGCATACAAAAAAACTTAAACGTGTTGAAGATATACCCGAAAGTAATGTGATCGGTATCTATGATCCGAAAGATCAGCCCTCAGCGGGTAAGCAAACTGTCTCGCCGGCATCGGTAGATACTTTGGCTTTACATATAGCTGTTGTAGGTATCGCCATCTTTATCGGATATTTATTGAAACTTGGATTGATAGGGTTAGAATCATTATCTCCGTCCATGCAAGAAAATGGAATCCTTTCTGCTTTTCCGCTTTTCCCTTTATCCATGATCGGTGGATTGCTTGTTCAATTATTTATTTCAAAAGTACTGAAGAAAGATAGTATTCTGGATCGTGATATTCTTCAGCGAGTATCGGGAACTGCTCTTGATTTTCTGGTCGTATCCGCCATCGCAATGATAAATCTTTCCATTATTTCCGCCCAGATCATCCCTTTGTTGCTTATCGTTTTGATCGGTATTCTTTGGAATGTCTTTTGTGTGATGTTCTTAGCTAAACGCTTGCTGCCCGATGCATGGTTCGAACGGGCGATCGCGGAAATGGGTCAGTCCATGGGTGTTACTGCAACAGGACTTCTGCTATTACGTATAGTGGATCCGGAACAAGAAACACCGGCCTATTCGGCGTTTGGTTACAAACAACTCCTGCATGAACCTTTTATGGGAGGCGGTATCTGGACATCTATCGCTTTGCCCCTATGTGTTATGAGCGGTTCCTGGGTGGTATTTTTTATTTCTCTGGGAGCCATCGCGATCTGGCTGTTGGTCTGGTTCCTGCTTTTTAGGAAAACCATAAGAAACGATGAACGATAAACAATGAACAATAAATTATTCGGTAAATTGACAATAATAATATCTTCGATAGCTAACAGCTGACTTCCGACTGCTGATTGCTGATAGCTGACTGCTTAAGAAATGAGGAAAGTTATGAAACGGGCATTAATCATTATATTACTGCTATTTGCTTTTAATGCAGGTTTTGCACTGGAGATATCCCATGCTGAACCACCAAACTGGTGGAATGACATGGAGCATGATACACTAAAGATCCTTGTTTTTGGAGATGATTTCACCGGTTGGCAGGCGAGTACAAAAGCAAAAAATGTTAAATTGATCCATAAGACCGTTTACGATGATCCGCATTATTATGGCTTAACCCTAAAAGTTAAAAAAGCGGGAGATCTTACAATTAATTTCAATCATCCCGCAAAAGATAAGACAGTAAAGCTTCTTTATTCGATCCATGAACGACAAGAACATAAGATCATGAATATTGATGGCTCGGATGTCGTGTACCTATTAATGCCGGACCGTTTTGCCGATGGCGATAAAGGGAACAATGATATTCCATGGCATCAGGATCCGCTACGACCTGAACACCAATGGGGGAGACGAGGCGGTGATATTCAAGGGGTGATCGATCATTTGGATTATCTTGAAGAACTGGGTATTACAGCCCTATGGATGACTCCGGTCTACGAAAATAATTATATTAACTGTTATCACGGTTATACACCGACGAATTCCTATAAGATCGATCCCTTTCTCGGTGATTTTGAGATCTATCATAATTTGATCGATGAATGTCATGAACGGGGAATTAAAGTGATCCAGGATCATATTGTCAATCATATAGCACCGACACATCCTCTTGCAGTCAATCCACCATCATCAGATTGGATCAATGGAACGACAGAGGAACATGAAGGGTGTAATTATCGAATACTGGATATTACAGACAGCTATGGTCCGGAAGAGCAACGAGAATTTCCTGTTAAAGGATGGTTTGCCGGTTATCTTACAGATATGAATATGGCAAATCCGGAAGTGGTGGATTATTTCATTCATCATGCTATTTGGTGGATCGAGACAATGAAACTGGATGGTATTAGAGAAGATACCTATGCTTATTCGGATATAAATGGATTAAACCGTTGGGCAAAAGAACTGAAACGAGAATATCCCGATCTGTTCATTGTGGGTGAGATCATGGATTTTGACCGTACAAGACTATCTTATTATTTCAGCGAAGGAAGAGAAAATTATTTATCCTCGATCGCAGATTTTGGATTTTCTTCAGAGATCTATCAATTGATCGTTGAAAATAAATCGATAAATGAATTCCACAGAGAAATAGCTAACGATTTTATTTATAGAGATCCCAATATGATGTTGACCTTTCTGGATAATCATGATATGGGTCGTTTTTATTCGGCAGTTATAAGTGATGAACAAAGATATTTGAATGCTCTGACACTGTTGTTCGGTATGAGAGGTATCCCTCAACTGTATTATGGTGATGAGATCGGCATGTTAGGGGGTTATGATCCCAAGAATAGAATGAAGTTCCCCGGAGGATTTGGGTATTCTATGAATAATGCTTTCAGTAAAGAGGGTAGAACAGATGAAGAAAATCTGATCTTTGATCAAATTAAAGCATTTACGACTATAAGAAAAAAGTATCCTGCTATCTTTACCGCTAACATGATCCATGATCTGCAACATGATATTTACCTGGTCAGCAGAAAGGACCCTCAGAGTGGAAAAACCTTACTTCTTGCATACAATTCTTCACTCAAAACGCAGGAAGTTTCCTTTGCAAATATTATTGTTGATCAAAAGAAGGATTATTTTAATATCAAACTACCGTTAAGAGGAAAAATGAACATTGATCTTGAAAACAAGATGATCGTTGTTCCGGGTAGTGAAACGATAATGATGATATTGGAATAGTTAGTAAGTCAATATATCGATAGTTGAGTTTAAAAAATATGGACGAATGATCATTCGCCCATATTTTATGTTCACGAATGAAAAAGGGCTGAAAAATCAGCCCTTGATCTTGTCATATTTCAATTAGTGTATCAGAGAAGAAAATTCGCAACAAGTTCTTTAATACTACCTACATTTGTAAGTGTATAAATAACCTGTGTACCTTTACGTTTTCCCTTAATAATGCCAACCGCTTTCATCTTAGCAAGATGTTGGGAAACAGTTGCTTGCGGAATTTCCAGACAGGTTGTCATTTTACCAACGTTTGACTTACCCTCAACAGCAAGACCGCGAAGTATACATAGGCGAACGGGATGTGCAATAGCCTTAAGTATCTCGGCCTTTTGTTCAAGCTTTTCGTAGTCTTTGCTTGGCATAAGCGCCCTTTCTGCTATAATGTTATTTGTTAATATATATATTATATATATTGATGTCAAGCATATTAGTTAATATTACTTAAGTACTAAGTTAAGAATATATGCTAGCTGTTTAATGAATTAATGTTATATTTATGGCAGAACATTTTGGAGGTTCACCAATGAGAAAAAACACACTGCTTTATATGGTTGCGATCTTAGCAATAACGGGGATTATTTACAGTATTTTTGCTTTTGATAAAGCTTTTCCCATCGTAAATGTCAAGATCACAGCTGATAAAAATGAAATTTTAAATAAAACAGATTCTCTAAGTGAAAGATTTTCATTAATGGATTCAAGCTACCAGTCGGTAGTAGGGTTTGATACCGATTCCCGTTTCAAAAATTATGTTGAACTTGAGGGCGGCGGAGTCGAAATATTCCAGAGTATCGTTAATGAAGGAATATACCATCCCTATACATGGGTTATTCGTCAATATAATCATAATGAGATCAAAGAATGTAACTATCTTTTTACTCCCGATGGCGAGCTCTTGGGATTTAAGATCACATTACCGGATAGCCTCCCCGGTAAAAATATTCCGGAACCTAATATGGCTTTAATTCTGAATGACGCATTAGGTAGAAGTACTTTATTGCCTGATCTTACCGATTATACACTTATCGAGGAGAGTTCTGAAGTAAAAGAAAGCGGCAGACGGGATCATGTTTTTACCTATGAAATGAACGATGCCGGAGTAGGGGAAGCATTATATCGTTTTAAGATCAAGATCAGCGGGGATGAATTGACCATGGCTATGCCCACAGTGAAGATCCCGGATGCCTTTGATCAGCGTTACGAGGAAATGCGTTCGGCCAATACAACTATTTCTACAGTCGGACAAGCTATTATGCTTCTGCTTTACGGTATTTTGGGTGTCGGGCTGGCAATTTTCTTTATGATCCGAAAACGCACACTTCTTTGGAAACCGGCACTTAAATGGGCAATTGTGATTGGCGTATTGATATTTTTTGCTTATTTGACAACCATTTCACTTTCATGGTTTGCTTATGACACCTCACTATCCTCAGGACAATTTCTTTTTCAGAGAATTTTCATAGCGCTACTTAACGGATTAATGGTCTCACTGATCTTCTTTGGTTCAGCAACTGCTGCTGAAGGGTTGGATCGTCAGGCGTTCCCTGAACATATACAATTCTGGCGTTCGTGGTCTCCCAAGGTCGGAGCGTCTAAAGAGGTCATGCGACATACCGTTTTTGGCTATCTCTGGGCCTTTTTTATGATCGGATTTGTTACCTTATTCTATTGGATCAGTAATAATCTGTTTCATTGGTGGAGTCCTGCCGAAAATATGGTGGATCCCAATGTACTTGCTCTTCCAATGCCCTGGTTGTTGCCGGCGGCACAATCTTTGCAGGCAGGTTTCTGGGAGGAGATCTTGTTTCGAGCCGTTCCCTTGGCGGGTGCTGTACTGATAGGAAAGAACTTTAAGCGTAAAGGCATCTGGATCGCCATAGCACTTGTTCTGCAAGCTGTGATATTTGGTTCATTACACGCCAATTATGCCCAGCAGCCCGCTTATGCGCGTATTGTTGAAATGATCATCCCTTTTGTTCTGTATGGTTTGATCTATATGAATTGGGGTCTGCTGCCTGTAATAATATCGCATTTTGTTTATGATATAGTTCTTATGGCTTTACCCATTTTTCTACTTTCGGCACCGGGTATTTGGGTGCATCGCGTACTTGCCATTATTGCTATGTTAATACCCTTGCTTATCGTGATATACCGTCGTATCAAAGCAGGATCATGGTATAAGATCAAAAATGAAGATCTGAATAAAGGATACATAATTCCGGAGCTCAAAAAAGAAGAAGTTGAAAATAAAGGATCAAGCGCCTCTGTGGCAGGGCATCGTGAATTACCTATCTTTATTGCCATACTTTTGCTTGCGGCAGGAGCTGTTCTTTGGATATTTATGACACCCTTTGAACAGGATGTTCCACGACTTGAGATCAACAGTGATCAAGCCATAGAGATCACAGATAAATTTGTTTTGGAATATTATCCCCAAACAGATTCCCTTGATTTTAAAGCATATGTCAGAATGGAAAGTGGTGTTAGCCGCCATGGCCGTTTCGCATGGGAACATGGTGACAGGGATCTGTTTAGAAAATTATATGGAAAAGAGCTTTCCACCAATTGTTATATCGTGACCTATAAAACCTTTGAGGGCGATGTGGTTGTCCGCTCTGAGACTATAGATATCCGTATCGGGCGCAACGGCGAAATACTGGGATGGTTCCATAATGTTCCGGAACCTTATCCCGGAGCAAGTCTGGAAGAGGATGAAGCTACAACAATTGCGGCTGATGCGATCGAGATCCATTATGGAAAAAATATTGAAGATCTCGAACTGGTTAAAGTTGTTCCTGAAAAGCGAAAAGCCCGAACGGATTGGTCAATCATCTACCGGGATCTAAATACCGGATTAACAGATGGTGATGTTCGTTATGTTGCATCTATTAGCGGAGATGGCCTATGTGGTTTGAAAACTAAGATCCATACTACCGAATCTTGGGACCGCACACAGAAAAAAGAAGGACTCTTAAGAACGATCCTTATAGTTATTTCAAAGGTCATTCAGTTTGGAATGCTTATAACAGTTATGATCTTTGGGATCATCGCCTGGACAAGGAAGAATTTCAATGTGAGATTATTTATATATTTTGTCTCAGCTTTTGCATTGATATCCATTCTGCAAAGTATCTTGATGGTAAATTCCATAATAAGTCAATACCCGACATCAGAGCCTTATGCAAATATGATGATGATGCTGGTGATCGGTATTCTGCTGGGGACGGTGTTCTCATCATTTCTCTATGCTATCCCGGTAGGATTCATGGCGAGGATTCCTTTGCATGTTCAGCGCAATGAACATGTGATAGGAATAAAAGGAGCCAGCCTTGGTCTTGTCTTTGCCGGAGTGATAGCTTTTGCTCAGGGAAATATTTTCAAGGAACTGCCAATTGTGATCTCTCCTATAGATCTGGAGTCAATGCATCCAATGTTTTCCTCATTCCTTTCATCAATTGAAGTCTATTTTATGACATTTATTTTATTGATGGTTCCTTTTGTGATCGCTGAGCGGATCAGCAAAGGCTGGCAGAAGAAAAAAGCAATAACCTTGATCCTGCTTTTCCTCTCAGGTTTTGCTTATATTGGAAAACTATCTATTGGCTGGTGGTTACTTGGTGGAACTGCAGTTGGCCTCTTGATAATTGTCCTTTACATTTGGGTCCTGCGTTTTAATATGATCTATGTTCCGGTAATGGCAGCCGCCATTCTGATTTTAGACCAAATCCAGTACTTACTTGTTGATCCTGCGGTGTTAACATTATTTCATGTGATCGTCACGATAATCGTCACGGTTCTTTTAGCAGTATTTATGGTGTGGGGAATGTATCGGATCAGAATATTGCAACCTAAGAAGAGTTAAGAAGAGTAAGAAGTAAGAAGTAAGAAGTAAAGAGTAAGCCCTTAACATCATGAATATTGGTTCTTGTCTCTTGAATCTTCAAATTCGGAACCTTTTAGATTGTATTTTATTTGAATAACATATAGTTTTTAGAACAATGAAAAATATCAAACAAACATTTATCGTCTTGACCGCCATTTTACTTCTCCTTTCGAGTGGGTTATTTGCCCAGCGTATGGATAAAAAATGGAAGATCGGTCCGGAATATAAAATCGAACATGTGATCAGACCCTCAAGCGAACTTGGCAAAGGTGAACTTGAATTAAATATGAGCATTCCATACGATGAGATCCATTTTGTGAAACAAAATGATCAATTCAAAGGTCGGTTTGATGTCTCGATCATGATCTTTGAAAATAAGGAAAAACGTATCAGCGAAAGCTGGATCGAGAAATTGACAGTAAATGAGTTCAAGTTGACAAATTCAAGAAAAAAGACAATAGAGATGATAAAATCTTATGTTCTTTTTCCGGGGAAATATAGACTTGAGGTATTGATCACGGATCTAAAGACCCAGAACCGTCGGAAGCAGGTCCGTGAGATCGATATGACTCAACTAAGCTCGGGTCCATGGATGTTGGGCGATCTGTATTTTATGGACGACTTGATGGTTGCGAGTGATAACAAAGATATGCCTGAAGCCATATATGTCGGTTTCAGTGCATCCGGAATTGAAGGTCGATATCCATTTTCCTATACTCTTCGTTCCCGTGACAATATTTTAAAACACGCAAAATTTGAAATAGATCTTGTTAAAGAAAAACATGAATATGTTTTTCCGGTCAGAACGGCCGATTTGAATTATAATCAATATTATTTAACGCTCAAGACCATGATCGACAGCACTGAATATGTGAGGGAGATCCCTTTGCGTGTGCAATGGAGCGGGACAAATTCTCTTATACCCAATCTTAAAGAAGCTATTACGCAAATGCGTTATCTTTCACATACCGGATATTTTCCCATGCGCACATATAAAAAAATGATGAACGCAGAAGGGGATGAGCAAAAAGATTTCTTCACTGAAACCTGGAAAAAGATCGATCCGACACCTCAAACCGAGATCAATGAATTGATGAATGAATACTATTATCGGATCCATGTTGCAAATCAGCGCTTTTCGGGTCATCATGAAGGGTGGCGATCGGACCGGGGCATGATCTATATTATCTATGGTGAACCGGATGCTGTGGAAGAACATCATATGGAGATCGACAGTAAACCATATATGATCTGGTATTATTATTCTGTAAACCGAAGTTTTGTCTTCATCGATAATACAGGGTTCGGTGATTTTCAACTATCAGAACCTATCAGTGAGTTTTAATGGATAAATTTAGGAAAAAAATCGATAAGCTCGATGAGCAATTGGTCAAATTACTTGACGAACGTATGGGACTTGCCTTTGAACTTGGAAAAATGAAAAAAGAAGAAGGACGGGATGTCCTTGATGTAGATCGAGAACAAGAGGTTTTTGAAAAATTACAGGCACTTCCCAAAGAATGTATACGCGACGATGAAATAAAAGAACTTTTTGAACAGATCATCCGTATTTCCCGTTTACATGGGAAACGGGGTATGCGCTGACCTGAGACATGATACAGTTTGACCTGACATCATCCAGGATCCTGTGGGCTTTTACTTTAATTCTAGCCCTCTTCTTGATCTTCTGGCTCTTTCGGAACCGAAGAAATAACTACTATACAAAAACTATAAAAAATATTCTATCTATCCTGCGAGTAAGTGCAATAATCATTTTTATACTGATATTATTGGATATCAAGATAAATTTTGCAAGGGATAAACAAGTTAAACCGGAGATCGCGTTTCTCTGGGACTTATCAGAAAGTATGTTCCAAGCTGATAGCAGCTATAATGTCAGAAACATTTTGAATTCCAGATCTTACAGAAATATTGCCAAAAAAGTGAATATCTCTCACATCAGCGAAATGCAGATCCCCCGGATCGTATCGGAAACCCAATTAAAAAATTCATTACTTAAGGAAACGATATCCGACAATGGAAAATTATTAAGATTTGCCGAGGAACAAGCAAGATTCAAAGAATTGATCCTCGTCTCAGATGGACGCTCCTATTTAGGGGAGCCCCTGGAAAGTATTCATCTCACTGATGGGCTAAAAGTTCATGTTATAGGTATTGGAGAAAAAATTACGGCTGGCTTACCTATCTTAAGATCGGTCAATTTTCCTGAATATATTATGCAAGGTGATTCTATTCGCCTTAGCTGGTTATTACAAAACTCCGGTGACAAGAATATGAACAGCGAAGTGTTCATCCGGAGAGATGGCAAAGAAGTATTTCGCGAAAGGGTATTGATATCTGCACAGCGTATGCTTGTTTTTGAGCAGACATTTCCTTCTGCGAATGAGGGTATATCAGATTGGAAATGGTTTATTGAAAGTAAGAATGAAGATATTGAAATTGGAACAAAAAATATTTACATACATCCTTCAGCATTGAGGGTGTTGTGCTATGCAAATCCTCCCGATCAGGACATTGCTATGGCCTCGACCGTATTATTGACGTCTGATCGTTATCAGGTATATAATATTGATGAATGGAAAACACAATTTCCTGAAAACAATCCCGATCTTGTGATCCAAACATGGCATTCTGAAGATGCAAAAAGAATTTATCCGAATACCCCGGCGATTTTGTTCTTAAGAGACAAAAGAGCTTCTTATCAAACAAGCTCTGAACTGAAGCTGAATATAATTCAACCCTATGTCTATTTTGTTTCAGATATTAGTGAAAATGCCCGTTTCTGGACGCAGCTGCCTCCAATTCAGGTTGCACATTACTCAGGGAAAGAAAAGCTTGTTATGAAAACCTCAAAAGGGGATCCGGTCATACTCGAAGATTTCTCAAAAGGAAAAATGATCATAAATGCATCGGGACTGTGGCGTTGGAATCTGGCAGGGTATGAAAAGGACTGGAATGGTATTTACAGGCATATGATAGAAGAGATGGTCGAAACTCTGATAAGACGAAACAGAAAGAATTATATCGCTTTAGATGAAAAAATATATATGGGGATCGCTTAT
>JAYEJI010000149.1:0-9390 GCA_034660515.1 Fidelibacterota bacterium | reverse complement strand
TTTTTCCGGGCAACTGGAAGAGAACGATAAGCAGATCGAGGAACTCAACGCTGCTGCTCAGGGGAAGGAAGAGCAGATAAAGAATTTGGAGGGGCAAATAACTGCTTTTTCCGGGCAACTTAGAGATCTGGGGGGAAGGTTGAGGGCCAGGGAGATGGAGAATTTGAGAATTCACAGCGAAATAAACTCAATGGAATCGAGTGTGACCTGGAGAACAGTAATGACATGGCAGTCCTTTATTGAACAATTGATGCCACAAGAGACGATAAGGAGAAGATGGTATGATTTGGGCATAATCGGGTTAAGGACAATTACGAATGAAGGCTGGAACAGTTTTTGGTGGAAATATAAGCAGTATCGTGCTTCCAAAAGGGTCGTTCAAAGTAGCCTTAAATCAACAAAAATTGAATTACCAGATTTAGATTTACTTTCAGATGATTTGGCGAAAGAGGAAGATATAATCAACAAAAAAGTTTCTATTGTTATACCGACAAAAAATGGGGGCCCTGATTTTGATTTTACACTTGAAAAGATTAGAACACAAAAAGGAATTGATGAAATAGAAATAATAATTGTTGATAGTAGCTCGATAGATGAGACGGTTAAGCTGGCTGAAAAATATGGTGCTAAAGTGCATAGCATAAAACCCGATGAGTTTAATCATGGCTTGACGAGAAATTATGGTGCTGAAAAAGCTACTGGCGATTATCTTCTGTTTATGGTTCAGGACGCCATACCAATTGGCAATTACTGGCTTTACAACATGGTAAAAACGCTTGAGAGCGATGCTGAAATTGCAGCGGTATCTTGTAGGCAAGTGCCGAGAAGCGATGCTGATTTATTCGCTTGCTTCTCAATATGGAATCATCATAAAACTTTAGACTTTTACGAAGATAGAATAGTAGAACTCACAGAAGATTTTGATACACTACCGCCAATAGAAAAGAGGAAGCTATGCGGGCTTGATGATGTATCTACTCTGGTCAGGAAAGATATTTTTGATAAATTTAAGTTTGAGGAAATTCAATATGCCGAAGACGTTGATTTAGGTTTGAGATTACTAAAAGAAGAATATAAGCTTGCATTTTTGCACTCGGTGGGAGTAATACATTCACATAACAGAGATACATCCTATATCCTGAGCAGATACTATATTGACAATAAAATATCACAAGGAATTTTTAATCACAGAGAATATTATCCGGAATGTGATTTTGATGAATTTTTATATTCCATTTCAGTCATGTATTCTGCATTAAATTTGTCGGTAGTATCCATTACGGAGTTTTTACAACATACGTCAGATGGTAACAGATACTCTGCTGCAATTATAAAGTTAGAATGGTTAATTCAAGAGAATTTAAAAGTCTCAGATAACAAATTTAATGGCGACCAATTTTTGGACGAATTCGTTCATAAAATTGATGAAATTATAGTGGAGAAGAGAACAAACGACAAACTCACGAACTTTGTATTAGCCCACTATCTGCATTCATTAAAAGACTTAAAGGTGTTTATCACGGCATACAATCCGACTGAAGAGGACTTTATAGCCACGCTATACAACTTATTTTCAATTGTAGTAGCTTCTGCTTTAGCTATTAAGTTGCCGGAATATAAAGATAAGAGAGCATATGTGATAGAAAGTTTATTGGAGGGTGGAGTATGAGAATATTATATGTTGTTCATCAGTTCTTCCCAAAACATTATACAGGAACGGAAAGGGTTGTTCTGAACTTAAGCAAGCAAATGCAGAGAATGGGGCATTCTGTGAGGGTTCTTACTTACGGAATAAGCGAAAATGATGGATTTGAGCAGGAAGGAGATTTTTTAATTAAAAAGTATGAGTTTCAAGGAGTTTCCGTCATCTCAATTAGACATAAGATAATTCCTCAGGATGTAAGTTTCACAATTTTTGATCAAATACTGGAGAAAATACTTAGCCAGGTATTTCTTAATGATGCGTTTGATATCATCCACATTTGCCACCCCATGCGAGTGGGATCAATTATAAGAGTTGCCAAGCATAGAAACATCCCTATTGTTTTAACATTGACAGATTTTTGGCTTTTCTGTCCAAGAGGTATAGCAACTACGCAAAAGGGGGAGTTATGTCATGGTCCTGAAGACGGAATGAAATGTGTAAGGGAATGTTATGGAAATTCGTGGAAAGATGAACTTATACAGCGATTTAATGATGCTTATGAAGCTTTTCAGACAGTTAATTGCGTTGTCTTTGCGACCAAATTTTTAAAACAGATATTTGAAGACAACAATTTTTCTTCTGATATTAGGTTAATACCGTTTGGTAACGACTACGATAACGTAGTATCGAATGCAAAAGAATATTCCGAAAAGAGTGAAATCATTTTGGGTTTTTTAAGTACCGTCACACCCCACAAGGGGGCTCAGGTACTTTTAGAAGCTTATAATAAAGCAAACATGAGGAATATCGGAATAAAAATTTATGGCGATTACTTTGGTGACGTAGATTATTACAATAAACTTAAAAAGATAGTGGACAATAAAAAAGTCGAATTTTGCGGAAAATACAAATATGAAGAGATGCCAGACATTTTTGATGGGATAGATATGTTAGTGCTACCATCTATTTGGTGGGAAAACTCGCCACTCGTACTCTTAAGTGCGCTTGCTAATAACGTTCCTGCGATTGTTTCTGATTTGGGAGGCATGACGGAAGTTATAGAGGATGGCAAAAATGGGTTCACATTTAAAGCAGGTAGCGCAGAATCCTTAGCAGAAATTCTACAAAAAATCGGAGCAAATCCTACTCTTCTAAACGAAATGAAAACGGGGATTCACCATCCGCCAAGGATCGAAGAAGAGGCGTGTGAATATGAGCAGTTATATTCGGATATAATAGGAAAGGGATCATCAATGCAAGTAAAGATCGATCATATCGACAATATGGAAGAAATTCGTAAGAATCTTACAATATACGGCGATGACTTCTTTTTTGATATTAAAAATAAAACCTACAAATCTACAGGGATGTTCAATCAGAACAATCTCAAAATAATTACGAGAATTTCCAAAAGGGATACAATGTTTCAGGGGAATTTTGATCATTATTTTAGTGTTGGAATGTCTGCACTGCATTGTATTGAAATTGCTTTATTTATTGTGAATAAAAAAAGTACGGATATTAAGAATATTCTGGATTTTGCATGTGGATACGGTCGTGTTATGCGAATAATTAAAGCGGCATTTCCAAAAGCCGCAATCACAGCTTGTGAGTTGGATAAGGAGGCAGTTGATTACTGTGCCAAAACTTTTAGTGCAACCCCTGCATATTCAAGCAAGCAAGTTTCCGAAATTAAAATTGATGATTCATTTGATTTGATTTGGATTGGTTCGCTATTAACACACCTTGACTCTGACTTATGGGGGGAATATCTCCGTTTATTTGAATCCCTTCTTAATCCAACTGGGATACTTATCTTTACTGTTCATGGACGCTTAGTTGCAGACAAATTAAAAAAAGGTGATAATAATTATTATGGGCTTGATCAAGCCGGGGTTTCTAAAATTCTTAAAGACTATGAGGGTTATGGATTTGGATATGTTAATTATCCTAATCAAGCAGATTACGGTATATGTATATCAAGTCGTTCATGGGTTTTATCCAGTTTAGAGAATATACCCAATCTTCATGTACTTGCGTATGCGGAGCAGCTATGGGATAATCATCAGGATGTGGTCATATGTATTAAAGATTCTGAAGGGTATAGAAAAAGCGAATCTAAAGTTGATTTGACCACCAGCGGTCTGAGCATGTAAAAAGGTGTTTTTAACAATGACAAAATGTTTAATATTTGGCGGGAATGGATTTATTGGCTCGCATCTTGCAGAGGGACTGGTTAAAAAAGGCTATGCCGTTACGGTTTTTGACAATTTTAAAATCGGGCGGATGAACTTGGATACAGTGAGAGATAAAATTGAAATTATAAAAGGCAATTTCTTAAATGAATCCGATGTGCGTAACGCATTAAAAGATGTTGATTATGTATTCCATTATATCTGCACAACTACTCCGGCAACGGCAATGAAAGACACGATTTATGACATTGAATCAAATATTATTGGTTCTGTAAAATTGTTTCAGAACGCTGTAGATAATAATGTCAAAAAGATTATTTTCCCCTCCTCTGGTGGGACGATTTATGGAGAAACAACAGGGGGTCAAATTAGTGAATCATATCCGGTTAATCCTGTTAATCCATATGCAATATCAAAATTAACCATTGAGAAGTATTTACATTACTTTAATTATGTATATGGCATAGATTATACAATTTTGAGATATTCAAATCCTTATGGTGAACGACAAAATCCTTATGGCAAGCAAGGAGTGATACCTATTTTTTTAAATAAAATCAAACATGGTGAACAGCCAGTGATTTACGGAGATGGGTCTACGATCAGGGATTATATCTACATCGAAGATGCAGTTGATGCCACCATAGCAATATTGGAGAAAAAAAGAGACGAGAAGATTTTCAATGTGGGAAGTGGAAAAGGCACATCCCTTAATGAATTGATTGATATTATGTCTGGGGTGGTTAGTCAGAGGGTAGTACCCGAGTACATAAAAGATACTGGCATTTATATCCCTAAAATCGTGTTGGATATTTCACGGATACAAAAAGTGACCGGTTGGAAACTAACTACTGAACTATGCGAAGGGATAAATAAAACATGGGAATGGATAAAAACGTTATAACGCTTTCCGTGAAAGTATCGGAAACGGACGATAGAATAAAATCGGGAATGGGAAAGTTGTATACCCCTAATGACTTAAGGGAATTTATTACTACGTGCCCTCCAACCGAGAAGAAATTTATAGCCTCGCGATACAAATTGTTTTCAATTGTAGTAGTTTATACATTGGCGAGCAAATTGCCGCTAGAATATGAATTTGATGGGGCATACATAAATATAGAAAGTTTTTTGAGGGGTGGAGTATGAAAATACTGTATGCTGTTCATCAGTTTTTCCCAAAACATTATACCGGGACCGAGAGATTTACCTTTGATTTATGCAAACAAATGCAAAAAATGGGTTATCAGGTTGATGTGCTAACATATGGCATTGCTGATGATACGGGCTATGAGTACACTAAAAATGATTTTTTAATTAACACAAACTCACAGATAATAATAAAGAATTCAATGAGAGGCGAAGTGGAAGAATTTATCGCGGATATAAGCAAGATCAAGAAATCGTTGGGTTGGAGATCTAAGATCCCGCTGGAAGAAGGGTTAAATGATACAATTAAGCGAATTGTAAATGACAAAGGGACACAGGGCTAGCTAAGGTAAAGGAAGAAAATGCAAGATAGTTGGAGAAAAGGATATATAAATCTCTATGGGAAAATCGAACGAGTGAAATCGAAAGTAGAGAAATCATACAGTCACGATAGGGCATTTGCAATCATATTTTTCTTTGCTATATTAGTTAGATGTTATGAAATAACATTACCGTATATCAAAATATATGAAGGTGGTTTTCAAGAGATTATTGCTGTCAACCATTTGAAATACGGATTTTTAAATACGCATTTTGTCTCTATTTTAGGTAATTTGCATGGCCAAAATATCTATCATCCAAACCATCCACCGCTATTACAGATTTTACTTGCAATCAGCTTCAAGATATTCGGTGTCTATGAATGGAGCGCAAGGCTTGTTCCAATTTTGTTCTCGCTCGGAAGCATTGTTCTAATTTATTTACTTGTTCAAAAGGTATGGGATAAAAAGACCGCGTTACTCTCTTCCATTTTTGTAGCTTTTATGCCTATGTCTGCATATTTTGGGCGAATTGTGAATTTTGAGGCGGTTGCTCTTTTCTTTGTATTACTGGTTTTATATGGTTATGTTAACTGGATTGAGAATGATAAAAAAAGCTATTTTCTGATAATGGTACTCGGAACAATTCTTGGTGGGTTAACTGATTGGGCGTTTTATTTAATTCTCCCCTGTTTGTTCGGATATTCTTTGATAATTAAAAGGAAGGTCAAACTAACTTTTTTACTTATGTGTATTGGTATATCGTTGGCCATTTTATACATAGCATATGAGTTTCATCTAAGTGGCACATCGCTGGATTGTTGGATGGGTATGGGGATGTATAGGCATGGGAGTGGTCTCTTAACGAGTTGGGACTTCTATACTACACTACTTGAAAAAATGATTTTTTACTTTACCCCGTTCATACTCTTATCCTTATGCTGGATTTGGTCCCTTTTTAAGAAAGAAAAAAGTCAAAAAAGCTATAAAGATTATTTGGCATTATTCCTATTTCTGTTTGGTCTTTCCTACATAATAATCCTTTCTCAATCAACACACGTACACCAGTGGAATATTTACTATCTCCTACCATTTATTGCAATTTCCATAGCCTTGGAGATCCAAAAAGCGCCTAAAAAAGTAATATTCTCGATACTAATCATATTTCTGATTACGTCTATGGGCTCAATAGCATACCTGCATTCGTGCCAGTATACTGGATACTTTGCAAGAGGGCAGTTTATCAATGAAAATTCGAATCATACTGATGTTATTTTTATACAAGGCTTAACATCCGAAGCTTTTTATGCAAAAAACTGCACTACTCTTTATTTTACCAAACACAATGCTAATAATGAAACGGATTTTATTTCTAAAGAGAAGCCAAAATTTGTTATTTATCCTTTACAAGGTACGGTTGACTCACATTTAAATCAAAAAGAATTTTATCACTTTTTGGAAAACAAAGGCTATTGTTCCATAAGTAATGATAACATCTACATTTTCTGCCAACTACAGCATCCACCACTCGTTGAAATCTTTGTAATAGCACCTTCTATCCCCCTTCCCATAAACGCAAACTTCTCGAACAAAATAGGATTTTTAGGCTATGACATTGACAAAACGAAGTTGGAAATCGGAGATATGCTGCACATTACCTATTACTGGAAATGTTTGGAGTGCATGGAAAAGGATTATAGTGTTTTTGTGCATTTTACTGATAATAAGGGAAATATTATTTTCCAGCAGGACCATCCATTCTGCTACGGCGAGTATCCAACGAGTGAATGGAAAAAAGGCGAGATAATAAAGGAAGAATACTATTTCCCTGTTCCAGCAAAGGTTAAAGAGGGAGCTTACGAGATAAGAATTGGCGTTTATATCCCGCATAAAGAGCGATTGGATGTTGTAACCACAGAGGGTGGTACGTGGGATGGATGGCGTTTGGTCATGGGCGAAATAAGGATGGATATACCATGGGAGTTTAAATATAAAACCCTCGCTTGGCTGATCTCTACGCTGTGCATTTATTTACTCTTTTTAGCATTTTATCGTAAGAGGTTTGGTTTTGATGTTTAAAATACGACTTAGCTCACTACAAAAAACAATCTTGGTATTATCAATCACAATAGCGATATTCTACTTCATTTTTACAAAAATAGATTTTTATTCGGTTATAGCGGTATTATCACACGCTAACCACTTTTATCTGCTTATAGCTCTTTTGTTCTCATTTATAATCCTACTTATCGCCGCTAAACGATGGCAAACAATCTTAGCTATGATGGGCTATAGCTTGCGATATAAAGAATGTTTTAATCTAATAATGGGCGCTCTTCCTTTAACATCATTAACGCCCTCAAAGTCAGGTGACGTTATCAAGGCATATTACTTAAAAGATAAGATCCCTGCTACTGTAACCGCCGGCAGCGTATTAACCGAGCGAATATTTGACGTTCTTACACTTGTCTTGTTCTTCTTACTCGGTATGACATTTTGTAAGAAATATGAGTCCGCCGGTATTGCATTTCTCATTTTCACTTTTATAATTGCTCTATTCCTGCTTGCGCGTGCGAGTTGTAAGTTTCATTTGCCGATAAAAAGTTCTTGGAATGAAAAAGTTCAAAACGTAATTCTTGCTACGAGGTTAGTAACAGAAGATAAAAGAGCATTTTCGATTATTCTCTCTTATTCCCTTTTAATTTGGTTTGTATCGATAGTACAAACCTTACTCTTCTTCTATGCTGTAGATATTAAGGTTCCGCTGCTGTTTACGATGGCAAATATACCAATTGCAATTTTCATTGGATTGATTCCTGTTACGTTAGGCGGAATGGGGACTCGTGACGCTGCAATCATTTTTCTCTTTTCCGGCTATGCAACACCAAGTCAATTGTTGGGCGTTGGGATATTATTCTCGGTGTTTAGGTATTGGCTTTTATCGCTGATGGGGCTACCATTTATGAGAAAGATGATGAAAAATGTTAGCTAGCTTTTGGTGGGCTACGGTCTTTATGTTTCAATACTATTTACAAGCTAATACGATGCTATAAAAGCCAAGTACCGATTTTTTATCCATTTTCTTAAACAATCCTAACAAAGATAAGGGCGTTTTATTGGGTACGATTGATCCTAATGAACAAGCGTCTACAATATTCAAACCCGAAGATATCGCCAATTTTTTCAGATACCGTAACGAAAACTTTAATGTACCCCGCTCCTCGTGAACAAGTACAGAAAAGAGAGCCATAAGTGGATTATTCCTGTTTGGCTCTGACAAAACAATATACTTTTTACTAACCCGCTTCATCTCCACTACAACAGCCTCCGGATCTTTTACATGATGCAACAGATTTGAACAAAAAACGAGGTCGAAAGAATTAGTCTTAAAAGGCAATGCGAGAGCGGAGCCTTGTATCAATAGATCGCATGGATTTGTTGAGATCATATGTCGTGAATAATCTATGCCAACAGTGTAGGCACACTTTGAAAAATAATAGGTAAAGAATCCGTTACCACAACCTACATCTAAGATGCTCATTCCCGACAAATCTACATAATCGCCGATATAATTAATTTTAGGCATTACAAAAGCATCAACGACCGGATGCTCTGGAGAGCGTCTCTTCCTTTCACTCTCCCAATATTCTATTTGATGACCTATTTTCTCGGTCATATCACTTCAAATTTTATCTCCTTCTTTAAAATATTGATTTTTCTTTTGAATGTTGCCTCTTTATCATGATTTAATTTTTCTAAAGCATCGGAATCCAAGCTAAATCCACTAATGCATAATTCTTGTGATTGAAAATATAAAGATTGTGGTACATATCTCACAGAGAACTCGTCGCCGATTTTGAGAGCGATACATTTTTCCGATGCTTTTAGTTTGATGACATCCTCAATTTTGACTTCTTTGGTATCAAATACAATTGTACGACAAAATGTAACCGGTGTTTTTTTTGTTTTTGTTATAAATATATTTCGAATAATGCCTTTTAACCAGTATGAAAGCTTAGTATTCCAACCCAAAAGTAAAAGACTTGACCTGAAAGCCATCATTGTCAAAGGTGTTGGTAGT
>JAYEJI010000148.1:0-9424 GCA_034660515.1 Fidelibacterota bacterium | reverse complement strand
TTACAAATAACCGAGTGAGAATTATGATGGATTTTACTGGAACTTTAAACCAAAAAGTGTTACCTATGTATTGAACCTAAAGTGTTACCCATGTTCTGACCTAACATTTCTCACGCCTCACGCCTCACGCCTCACGCCTCACGCTTTCATTTCCCAATGCAAAATTGATCGAAAATATTATTCAGGACGTCTTCAGATGTTGTATGTCCGGTAATATCATCTAAAGACAAGATAGCTTCACGAATATCAAGCGCAATGAACTCATTCGACAAATTGTCTTTCAGGGCGATTTCCGTACGCTCAAGGGCGCGCAGGCTGTTTTGTAAAGCATGCTTATGTCGCTGCTTGGTGATAGCAATGGTTTCTCCACCGATTTGAAAATATTGACGAATCAGTTTAACCATAAGTTCAACAAGTTGTTTTATGTTATGATGTTCAAGCGCAGAAATCAATAAGGAATATTTTGATCCCAAGGTTGGGATATTGGAATTTAGATCAGATTTATTGTAAACAACTATTACTGGAAGATGAGAATATTCTTCCAGAAAGGATCTTTCAAATTTGAGATTAGATATATCATCAAGATCCACAACCAAAAGAATAAGGTCAGCATCAAGAAGTGTTTTTTTAGCCCGCTTGGCACCCATTTTTTCAATTGGATCGTCAGTATCTCGCAAACCCGCTGTATCTACTAAACGAAAAACAATACCATCATGGATAAATGATTCCTCAATAGTATCTCTCGTTGTACCGGGAATATGTGAGATAATAGCACGCTCTTCTTCAAGAAAAGCATTAAGTAAGGATGATTTCCCCGCGTTTGGACGGCCCACAATTGGCACAAGCGCACCTTCGCGAAGTATTTTCCCGGAGGAATATGAATCAAACAATGTAGTAATATGTTTCTTTGCATTGCACACTTTTTGAAGTATTGCGCTATGGTCAAGTGTTGTGATCTCCTGATCGGAAAAATCGAGTTCTAACTCAAGAATAGAAGCAATATCTGTCAATTCCGAACGAAGCAAATTGATTTTTTCAGATAGTTTTCCCTCAAGAGTGCGTGTTGCAAGTTTCTTGCCACTATAGGAAACAGCATGAATAAGATCCGCCACAGCCTCTGCCTGTAACAGGTCAATTTTTCCATTCAAAAAAGCACGACGAGTAAACTCACCGGGCAATGCCGGACGAGCACCCAGCTTGTAATATAGCTCAAGTATGGCAGGCGCTGCAACATACCCTCCGTGACAAGATATTTCAACGATATCTTCTCCGGTATATGAAGCGGGCGCTTTAAAATAGGTTGCCACTACGTCATCAATAACTTCTTTTGAATCGGGATCTAAAACCCTCGTAAAATGCGCATAGCGAACATTTAATTTATCAAGCTCTATGCCCTTAAGGGTCAAATCAAGTACATTATTACCCGAAAGTCGAATAACAGCTATACCTCCAACACCCGAAGGCGTTGATATAGCCGCGATCGTATCATTATGATTGATAAAGACCATTATTTCACCAGAAGTAATTTTTTTGAAGAAAGCAATGAACCTTCTTGCGATAAACGGGCAATGTAAATTCCCGAGCTAAGCGAGCTTGCGTGAAAATTTAACCTATACCGACCGGGCAAAAGACTCTCCCGAACAAGATCCCGGACAAGTTGCCCCCGAATATTATAAATACTTAATCGTGTTTTACCGGGATTTTCCAATTGAAACTCAAGGATTGTATTTGGATTAAAGGGATTAGGGTAAACCATTAATAAAGAAAAATCTTCAGGAACATCTAAAATTGAGCTTTCTACGAGTTCCAATTCGAAAGCAACAGAAGGGAAAGCGCCGGTATAACCAAGATCAGGTGCTGTTCCCGTGTATTCACTGACATCATAATTAATAAGATAACTATTATCAAGCACATAGGAGATCAACCCCTGATCGAAACAAGGAGAACCTAAAATCAAAGAATAGTCATCATCAAAAATTGGATTCGAATCGATTACACTTTGAAGAATACTTTGGTTATCCTGACCATGAAAAATTACAGCTGCAATATTTCCATCCAGCAAAGAATGATCAACAAGAAGTTCCGTATTCTCCAACTCAAGCTCGGGCTCGTTTGGATTCCAGAGAATTGAATTTATTATAATAACAGATTCGTTGGGTTCATAAATTTGTATGACTGCAGAAGAATCCGAAGCAATTGAATTATCGGCAATGGTTGACTGAACAAGGTTCAGTTCTCCATATCGGGTTGCAATAGCAGCACCTTTATTTTGTGCAAAGTTATTATCAATAAGAGTATTGTGAAGTCGAAGACCGGTATTGATCGCAAAAATACCCCCACCGTATTGATTGATAGATGTGGGTTTGGAAAAATGTGCGGCAAAAGAATCACTTTGTGCAAAATTATTCGAAATATTAGTATAATAACATATTATTTTCGAATTGTTTTCAGCATATATGCCACCCCCGGAAGAAGCAACATTATCCTCTATGGATACATTGGTCAACAAAGCCGTACTTGCAGACAAGGAGATCGCGCCACCAAAATAGGCGTTATTATTATTAAATGAAACGCCATCAATATCAAGCTCTGAATTCAATGCATATACCGCTCCGCCACTATAATCGGCTTTATTGTTGGAGAATACAAGATTCTTAAGCTCAAGCCCCGAGCCCTCGCAATAGACCGCGCCACCAAAAGAATAATTATTATAAAACTGACGTCCGCGCCCGTCTTTCAAATGCAACCCCGATACTTTGACAGAGTCAACATCTCTTAAAAGAAATATAGGTGAATTAATTGTTGTATCCGGCATCAGAACAATGGAATCAACGTAAGAACTGTCCCCCGACAAAAGATAGGGAGAAGAAATGGTCAATGATTTATTTTCTATCTCTATGGAGCCGCGATATTCCCCGGGCAATAAAAGAAGTGTATCGGTATCAAGAGCATAATCAACAGCAACCTGAAGAGATGCAAAGGGATATTCAACACTTCCATTACCCCAAATATCATCCCCTTCGTTACTGATCCAAAAATGATGATCATCATTCAATAACATATATCGTGAAGATTCATATGCGCCCATATCGGGTGGAGCCCATATCGGGTTGGGTCTTTGGTGTCCTAAAATATCCACACGTTGAATACCCCCGGTATCAGGATTGGCGGCAGAAATACACGGTGAAACATCCAAAAGAACAGGAAAGACTCCAGTGGTATCTATCATGGGATTTTGTGAAATATTATTTGTACCCGGATAATTACCCGGGACAGCGGAGTAACTTATTTCACACTGTGCAATATCAACCGGAGGAGAATATTCCAAGATCGAATTGGAAATATTAACAAAAGCAGATGTAAAATTCCAGACTGGCGCAAAAGTTGTATTCCCATAGGATGTTATATAATCGAAGTAAACATAAGAAGAACCGATCTTATAAAGATGCGATGAACAGGTATTACCATAAACAGCAAGATTACTTGCGGAAAATTCTGAGTTCGTGCTTACTTCAAGAAGAGAGAAGGCTTCAGAATTTTTCCATGTGCTGTTTTGAATGTTAACAGTACTATTAATGAATAATAACAGTGATGAATCATTTGATACATAAGAATAATGTATTGTATTGGCGAGTGTTATACCGGAATTATTTACAAGCAGAGAATTTCCTTTAAAATACACTCCTTCGATCAAAATATTTTGAGAATTTTCAATAAATATTCCTCCGCCATTTTCCATACCATTTTGATCGAAAAGAAAACCTTTGATCATAGAACTGTCAGCATTGTTGATAGTAAGGAGTGGCCGGGTGCCAACAGAACCATATAGAGCCGCGCCCGAAGAAATATTATATGTTGAGGGATTGCTTATGTAATTTTTTGAGAGGAGAGCGATCTTTTTACCAATGATCTCAACAGATCCGGCGTTTTGATGAACATTTTTGACCAAGACCGTATCACCATGCTGTGCAGTATCGACGGCTGCCTGGATAGTGGATAAACTATCGGGAACATGCCATACAAACGCAAAAGCATTAGAGATCACAACAAAAAATAACAATATTAAACGAAAAATTTTCACGAGCGAACTTTATATTTAATGTATCAATTTAACAGGTCAACCCGACCAAATATAGCATTCATTTCAATGGTTACCGTTTTAGAAAAACCGTTTTCGGGAATATTTGTTCTGCGATCATCAATTTTACCAAAAACCGGACTCCCCTGTTTGACGATCTTCCAATCGGAAGGAACCATTAAACTTACATTTCCGAAGACAGCCGTAACTTCCAGATAAGCGCCATCTTTGGGTTTTGCCTGTCGAAGATCAAGATCTAAATTTCCAAACACAGCTGTTCCATGTCCGCCGGCAAGCTGGTCATCACGAATAATTTCCCGCCGGGAATTAAACAAAGTATTAATATTAAAAACGTGATCGGCATTCGTTGCATGGTGGTATGCTTCGTTGTCGTTTTTGTCACCATTTTTACCCTCGAAAATCCTTCTTTTTCGAGGCCAGACCATTATACCGATCATCATCAGCATTGCAGGCCAGATCAAATCTGAAATATCGTAAATATCATGAGAGTGAAGTAAAAACAATATCCCCAGAAAGATCAAAAAGATCCCACCGCCCCAAGAGCCACCGGGCGCAAAAATAGTAACCAAACCGATCAACACAAGGATCATTGGCCACCATTCCAAAAATAAGTCGTCGATACTCCACCATCCCAGATTGTTACCAAGGGCAACAAGCCCAAAACAAACAAAAACCAAAGCCAGAACAATACGAAAAATATTATGCTGATGTGAGTGCTTTTCCATTATTTACCTCCATGATCTTTTGAACAAAATATTTATGAATACGTGGATCGCGGGTCAGCTCGGGGTGAAAACTTACCCCAAGATACAAATTGGACTCAACCATGACCGGCTTCCCGTCACAGCTTGCCAAAACACGAATATCATCACCGATCTTCTCAATTTGCGGTGCCCGGATGAACACGGCATGGAAAGGATTTTCGGGATCAAAATTCAGCTTAATATTATCAACGAAAGAATCTTTTTGTGATCCGTAAGCATTTCGGGTAACCGTAACATCCATTAATTCAAACTGCTTTACGCGGTGGTCGTCGATGCCCTTGCCAAGAAGGATCAAACCGGCGCATGTTCCGAAAACGGGCTTCCTTTTCGCAAAATCAAAAATATCATCAAAGCTGATACGAAACCCCATAACCTTTGACATAGTAGTTGACTCGCCACCCGGAAGGATCAAACCGTCAATTTGATCAAGTTGCTCCCGGTATTTAATGATCTCGGTTTTTACACCCGCAAGTTCAACCGCTAACGCATGTTTTTCATAAGCGCCCTGAATACCCAGGATACCAATATTCACTTCAGACATTAAAACCCCGGCTTTTACCAACCGCGTTTCGCCATTTTTTCATCTTCATCCAGATCTACGGCAGATATTCCAACCATCGCTTCTTTCAGGCCTTTCGATATTTCAAGCAAAACGGCAGGATCCCGATAATGGGTGACTGATTTCACAATAGCTTCCGCACGTGGTTTTGGATCGTCCGATTTAAAGATACCGGAACCGACAAACACGGCTTCTGCGCCAAGCTGCATCATAAGCGATGCATCCGCGGGGGTTGCAATGCCGCCGGCGGCAAAGTTGGGAACAGGTAATTTCCCATTTTGGGCAACCCATTCCACAACAGCAAACGGTGCGCCCAAGTTTTTGGCTGTTGCCATAAGTTCACTTTTATCTAAAGTGCTTAAACGACGAATCTCAGCGGTTACTCCACGCATATGGCGAACAGCTTCAACAATATCACCCGTACCGGGTTCACCTTTTGTACGGATCAGGGCAGCACCTTCACCAATTCGGCGAAGCGCTTCACCCAAATTACGGCAGCCACAAACAAAGGGAACATTAAAGTCATTTTTCCAGATATGATTTTCTTCATCTGCAGGGGTCAATACTTCAGACTCATCTATAAAGTCTACACCAATTTCTTGTAGGATCTGTGCTTCTGCGAAATGACCGATACGACATTTTGCCATCACAGGAATAGAGACGGCTTCTTTGATCTTGAGGATCATTTCGGGATTACTCATGCGCGAAATACCACCATGAGCACGAATGTCGGCAGGAATGCGCTCAAGGGCCATAACCGAAGTAGCACCGGCATCTTCAGCGATCTTGGCCTGATCGACATTTGTCACATCCATAATAACGCCGCCCTTTAACATTTCAGCAAGGCCGACTTTTACCTCAAAAGTACCTTTTTTCATTTCTTATTATCTCCATTTAAGTTATTTATGTGTTCAACAATTTCATCTATTAAATATCCGGGCGTACTTGCGCCGGCTGTTATACCGATCGAAGCGCAGTCCTTAAGCCAGGCGGGATCAATATCTTCCCGGCTTGACACCATAAGGGCTTTATTGTTCAATGATCCGGCAACTTCGAAAAGGCGACTTGAATTTGCCGAAGCAGGATCGCCGATCACGATTACGCAATCATTGTTTTTTGCCAAAGAAACGATCTCTGTTTGATTCCTGCGCGTCGGCTCACATATTGTATTAATGATACGGCAATCACGTGATTTTGTCAATAAAAGCGGCAAAATTTTCCGGACGTTCTCAATGCGCTGTGTACTTTGGATCACCACGCCTGTCCGCTGTTTAAGCACGCAGGACTGAATATCCTCGGGAGATTCTACAACACAGGGGTCTTTTAATCTGGAAACGACCCCTATAACCTCATCATGGTTCCGGTCGCCGATCACAACAACTTGCCGGCCATCTTCTTCGAGTTCGCGTGCATGTTTATGAATATCCTGAACCAAGGGACAAGTACCGTCTATAATATTCAATCCTTTTTCCCTTGCTGCGTGAATCAGAGAAACATCCGTACCGTGGGCACGCAATAAAAGGGGTATATCGCCAACATCATCAAGAATTTTAGCCAGAACCAGGCCCTTCTCTTTGAGTTCATCCATAACGGCTTTGTTGTGAACAATATCTCCAAGAACGGCAATACGATCATGACTTTCCAATAATTCATGTGCAAGGCCTACGGCATTTTTTACACCGGAGCAAAACCCGCAATGTTTAGCTATCTCAATTTTCATGAAAGGTCTCTTTAACTTGTTTTATCATTGCTTCCACCACTTCAGGGTACACTTCGTTTAAAACGCGATTACTGACAATACCGCTTGCGTGTACATGGCCTCCGCCACCAAAGTACCGGGCGACCCCATTTGTGGCAACAGTACCCTTCGAACGGAAATTGATACGCGTTGAACCGTCTAAACGTTCCTTAAACATGATCGCAACTTCCACGCCGTCGATCATGCGCATAAAATCGGTAACTCCCTCAGTGTCCATGTCTCCAGCACCATTTTCGCTAAGCATTTCCCGGGTAATAATGAACCAAACAATCCGGCCGTCCTCAGAAAACTGAATATTTTGAAGAATTGTGGAGAACAAACGCGTCCCCGAACGGGAAATATTGCCAAAAAGATTAATATAAGTTCCGTACACATCAATGTCATATTTTAGAAGCTCCGATACAACAGCGTGTGAAATACTTGTTGTGTTACCAAAACGGAAATTCCCGGTATCGCCGGCGATCGCGGTATAAAGTAATGTAGCGATTATCTTGTCCATGTGTTCGGGATAGCAGAGTTTAATAAATTCGTAAATTAGTTTTCCCACTGAGCAATCGTGGTGGTTTACGATCTCCTGTAAATAGACAGGATTGTTTTCTTTGGGATGATGGTCAATAGATATGATAGCCCGTTTGGCCGCCACGGCGTCCGGTCCCATTTGACCTATACGAAGGAAAGATCCGGCATCAAGAACGAACAGCATATCCACACCCGACAGCAGATCCCGGTGTTGTGAAGGAATATATCGCTGGCATAATATATCCGGATCCATGAATTTCAGGCTTTCAGGTGTGGGAGATATATTGAATATGTGAACTTCCTTGCCCAGTTTTTTCAAAAGGTGATACAAAGCCAGTTCAGATCCCAAACCATCAGCATCGGGATTTTGATGGGTCGTGATAACAAACGAAGACGCAAATTGTATCCGCTGTTCAAGTTCTTTCCACTGGCGATTCATATTATCACTGTTTGACATTTCTCAAAAACTCCCAAATGACCTGTATTTTACGAAAAAAAAGGCAAAAGGCAAAAGGCAAAAGGCAAAAGAGGAAGATAAAGGGCAAAAGTATAAAGTATAAGAGAAAAAAACAGACAAAGTTTGCTCTCCGAAATCCCGGATAATCAGTAATTGATGACTGGCAATCTGTGGTCAAGGAAATGTCATTCTGATCAGAGAAGGCTTTCGGCAATCAACAAAGAAGCGGTCAGCGAAAAATTGAAGATGCGAAAAAACTGTCATCCTGATTCCGGTGAATATCGGGAGAAGGATCTATTCATGTTGCGTCATAACGATGAACCATAAACGATAAGATATAAGAGACAAGATATGCGAGTCGCAAGTAATGCGTTCGTCCCAAACGATCGGGATCAACCAGGCCAGGGGTGGAGAATTACATTTAACGTTAAGCTAAAAATTGGCAGGATTATTAACCACCTCATTTTCACATAACTTAAAAAGTAAATGTAATAAAATTCCTTTTCAAATTACTCTATCCTCCCACTTGTTTTTAGCTATTGTTGTGCGTTCGTGCATTTTATTTGTCTGTTTATATTTTTCTCTTAATAACCATCGTTGAACAAATTACCTTGTTTTCAAGAACATAGTTTTCCTCTTCTTGCTTTTTAATGTAATTGGTAAAAATCTTTTTCTTGTTAGGATATTTGTCAATCAGCTCATTACACCTCATTTTAAGGTTCTCAAAAATATAGTCATCTGAATTCTTTATGTTATCTTTTTGGATTACGGCATCATCTGCCAGTTGAAATCCAGCGGAATCAATTTGTTTAATAATTGTTTCTTGTTTTTGAATCAATGGATGGATGTAATCGCTATCATTTTCAATGTATCCGTCATCAATTATGAAGGCCCCTTTATCATTAAGACATCTTGATAAAGTTGTCAACGTTTTATAATAATCTCCGAAAACTGGCCCAATAGCTCCAAGTATTATTATGTCATAAGTTGAAAGGGATTTAATTTTTTCTCTAATATCTCCAGTCTTGAATTTACATAAGTGCTCCACTTTATGTTCTATAGCTTTTTCTTTAGCATAATCTATAAATTCGTAAATAGCATCTATTCCGTTACAATGGCATCCAAATTTTTCGGCAACTTTTATTGAAACAGCACCTTTTCCACAGCCTAAATCAAGGACTTTTAAGTTATTACAAATAGTGAATTGATTGTCAATTAATTTTATGATAATGTCTGGGTCGGTACCAATCTCCCAAAGGTCTTGAAG
>JAYEJI010000147.1:0-2124 GCA_034660515.1 Fidelibacterota bacterium | reverse complement strand
ATCGGTTTAAATAGGACCGGATAAGGGAAATCTGCCTGATACTGCGTCAAAGTAAAATATTTAAGATCAAGATCTATAGTCTCAAATTCATTAAAGTTATTATCATTCAATGCAATAGATATCTCGCGCACACGGTCCGCTCTGAAATTAAAGGTCAACATACTATCGCTTTTTTCTATACGACCTTTTTCACCGATAATAATGGGTTCCATGAATTCATCTGTGATATTTTGCTTATAATATTCACGAACACTTTTGACCGGATCATTACTTGCTTGACCCACACCACGTACCAGTGCTTTATAAGCTCTTTCTACTCGATCCCAACGCTTATCTCTATCCATGGCATAATATCTTCCAATCACCGTTGCGATCTTACCGTAATTGATTTCTTTCATGAAATCGATCAATTTTTCCAGATAACCCGCACCACTTTGCGGTGGTGTATCGCGGCCATCCATCAATGCATGGACATAAGCTTCTTTCACGCCTGCTTCTTTTAAAGCCAGCAAAATCTTCATCAAGTGTCGATAATCTGAATGTACACCGGCATCTGACATTAAGCCCATAAGATGAACCGGTCTATTTGAAGATATTGCTCCGTCTATCAATTGTTTAAATTCAGGTATGTTTTGACAAGTACCTTCTTTTAAAGCAAGATCGATCCTAACCAGGTCCTGCATAACAATCCGGCCGGCTCCAATATTTAAATGACCCACTTCAGAATTCCCCATCACACCTTCAGGAAGTCCAACCTCATTTCCATGACAGTCAAGTGAAGTATGGGGTTCTTCATTAAAAAGTTTATCTAAAAATGGGGTATTTGCCTGTAAGGCCGCATTATTTTTTGTTTCTTTGCGAAGGCCGTAGCCATCCAATATCATTAAAAGTACATTATTCTTCTTCATTTTTATCCTTTTTTGTCATCGCAGGAATTTATCTGTCCGGCTGTCAAAAAACAAGTGATTTAAATTCAGTGAACGGTGAAAATTTTCAATAGGTACACATACAATCTTTTTTATTTCCAGAGTCTTTGATCTGTTTTATAAATTAGAGTTGAAGACATAAGTCTGAATAACTTCCCTTACCAAGATATTTAGTGCCGCCTCGCGACGACGCGTGTAGAAAATCTGATGAGAGAGGGTTAAAAAATGTCTGGGTTGAGTATAGCGAAGCCATTCAGGCATTTTACCGAACGAAGAGGATTTATAGTCCGTCAGCTGACGGAAGAGCAGCGGTGGTCTTTCTTTTCCTTCTTTTCTTTGGACAAGCAAAGAAAAGAAGGAATATAAAAAACTTACTCAACTGCATAAAACCTGTATATAATAAGAATATTTTCTGTATTAAGGGATAGTCACGACCATTCCCTTCTGTATTTCTGAGATTCATTCAATCTCCAATAATTTCAACAAAAGAATTTTCTGATTCTTTGAAAAACTATCGTTTTGTTCTTAATTGTGCCTTTATCCTTGATTTTGATCTTAAGTTTAACTTTCGCTTTCTACTCTGCGTTATTTTCATTATTTTATGGTTTATGAAAAAACAAGTATTAAAAATCGGTATTGTAGGTGTTGGCCGCTTCGGATCAAGGCATCTTGATAAATGGATGCATATGGATCATATTGATTTAATTGGATTTAATGACATAGATCCCAATGTATGTAAGCACATTGAAGGAGAAAAAGGCATACCCGCTTTTCCCTTGGATGATTTGATCAATAAAGTGGATATCCTTGATATTGTTGTTCCTGCGGTCTCACACTATCCTATAGCCCTACAGGCACTTGAAGCTGGAAAACATATCTTTATAGAGAAACCATTTACCGAAACTCCCGAGCAAGCACGGAAACTGGCAAAACTTGCTAAGTCAAAAGACTTAAAGATAGGAATTGGTCATATTGAACGATTTAATCCGGTATATCAGGAACTAAAAAACACATTGACATCTCCCCCCGAATCTATCATGGCTTTTCGACAAGGACCTTTCATCCCAAAAGTTGGTTTGGATGTATCAATCATTATGGAATTGATGGTGCATGATATTGATATTATCCGCAAATTGATCCCTTCACCGATCAAACATATCCATGCCAGTGGCGATATAATTCACAGCGATAAAATTGA
>JAYEJI010000146.1:0-2134 GCA_034660515.1 Fidelibacterota bacterium | reverse complement strand
TATGGATTAGGTGGGTACGAAAAAATGATTTCTCCTATGTCATTAGCTTTTAGCTGGGGACTATTATTTGCAACAATAATTACATTGTATATTATCCCTTCGATTTTTCTCTTGTTGCGTTCTGCGCCAAGTTCTAAATAATTTTAACAAGGAATTCCCCACCTTTCAAGGTGGGGATGAAAAAATGATTTTGACGACAGTGATGATGTGGTAAAATGACCGAATGGTTGTCAAGAAAGCAGCGCATAGTGCGTACGAGATACATTATCATTTAGTGATGGCGATAAAATATCGAAAGATATTGATGTGCAGGGAGGTGGAGGGATATTTTGTATGGGTATGCAAAGAGATCCAGAAGAGATATGAAATTGAGTTTGAAAGAATGGGAGCAGACAAGAATCATGTACATGTACTTTGTTCAGCGGCACCCAGATATGCTCCGAGCGAAATTATAGGATTGATCAAAGGAATAACTGCACGAGAAAAATTCAAGAAATTTCCTGAATTGAGAAAAGAATTATGGGGAGGAGAAATCTGGAGTGATGGAAAATATGTGGGAACAGTTGGTGAAGGGGGTAACAAGAACGTTATTGAAAGGTATATTGAGCGACAAGGTTCTTCCCCCGCAGAAGTTCAACTAACTTTCTGGCTGTGAGGATTTTAATACCCCACCTTTCCAGGCTGGGTCAAATGCTCATTGATAATTTATATTTTCCCGTCGATAAAAGTTAATATTCTTGTCGACAAAGGCTTAATTTCATGATACAATTCCTTATAAATAAAAAGGAGATTGAATATGGCTTACATAATCGGCGAAAAAAATCAAAATGTGCTATTCCCACCTATTATTGATGACCATATCAGTAAAAATGATCCTGTAAGAGTATATGATGCTTTTGTTGATGATTTGGATTTAAAAGAATTGGGCATTGAATATACGCTTAAACCTGGAGCACCGGAATATTTTCCTAAAACGATGCTCAAACTTGCACTGTATGGTCCATCTTACGGAATCTTTAGTTCTAGAAAGCTAGAAAGAGCAACGCATCATAATTTATCATTTATCTGGCTAATGAATAATTTAAAACCTGATTATCGGACAATAGCACGTTTTCGGTTAAAGAATGCAAAAGCCATAAAAAAAATACTTAAACAATGTGTTCGATTGTGTATCGAAATGGATTTAATTGAAGGCAACACATTATTTATTGATGGCAGCAAATTTCGAGCTAATGCCGGTATCGGAAAAACACGAACAAAAGAAAGCCTTGAAAAAGAACTAAAAAAAATCGATGAAAAAATAGATCAACTTATTGATGAATGCACAAAAATTGACAAGCAAGAAGAATCAGAACGCTCACATGTTCAAGTAAAAGAAGAAATAAAAAACAAGCAAGATTTAGCACAGAGTGTCAAAGACCTTATGAAAAAACTGGAATCAAGCGATAAAAAGAACATAAACATGACAGATCCTGATAGCGTAAAAGCAAAAACTCGTCAAGGAATACATAGTTGTCACAATGTACAAGTAGCAACAGATAAAAAACACGGCTTAATCGTTAGTGCTGAAGCTGTTAGCCAAAATAATGATCTTGGTCAATTAAGCAATCAAATCGAAAACGCAATAGAAAATTTTGGTAAAAAACCCGAGAATGTATGCACAGATGCTGGATATTTTGATTCGGATGATTTTACAAAAATAGATAAAGATATTACTGTCGTTGTTCCCTCCGTAAAGCAGACAAAAGAAGAACGAAGCAGCGAACCTAAAAATCCATTCGATAAAGACAATTTTAAATATGATAAAGAGCAAAATGGTATCCACTAAAAATTTAATGGTAAATTAAAAGGTGTCAAAAGTCTGATTGCAAAAAAGTCATAAAAAGGATTGCCAAGAGCAATAAAATAAATAATCATAGGAATATGAGAAAGCAATCAATATTAGACGACATTGATGTCGATTTAAATCATCTTGAGCCAAAGTTAAAAGAGACAATTCTGTGTCTATTTAATCTGATTGAAGAGCAGGCAGCCGAGATTAAAGGACTGCGTGAAGAAAATCAACGGTTACGCGATGAAAACAACAGATTGAAAGGCGAACAGGGCAAGCCCAATATTAAGCCAAAAAATAAGA
>JAYEJI010000145.1:0-2174 GCA_034660515.1 Fidelibacterota bacterium | reverse complement strand
CTATCAGCAGTCAGCTATCAGCAGTCAGCTATCAGCAGTCAGCTATCAGCAGTCAGCTATCAGCAGTCAGCTATCAGCAGTCAGCTATCAGCAGTCAGCTATCAGCAGTCAGCTATCAGCAGTCAGCTATCAGCAGTCAGCAGGTAGAGGTAAATAGAACAGTTTTTTGAAATAATCCTGGGGAGGACGAAATGAGAAATTTTCAAAAT
Organism: Fidelibacterota bacterium; assembly: GCA_034660515.1. Classification (GTDB taxonomy): domain Bacteria; phylum Fidelibacterota; class Fidelibacteria; order Fidelibacterales; family Fidelibacteraceae; genus M50B103. The sequence goes on along the minus strand of JAYEJI010000145.1, from coordinate 1,965 downwards.
TATGATGTTTGGAAAAAGAGTTATGAATTTTCATTGAAAATTTATAAATCAACGAGAGTTTTTCCAAAAGATGAAGTGTATGGTTTAAGAAGTCAGATACGAAGGGCAGCAGTATCTATTTCAACGAATATTGCTTAAGGCGCAGGGAGAGATGGAGATAAACAATTTGCTCGATTTATTGATATTGCATTTGCTTCAGCCAGCGAGGTGGAATATTTGTTAATTCTGACGCATGAACTTGATTATATTGAGAAATCAGAGTATACTATTTTACGCGAATTGATTATTGAAATAAAGAAGATGCTATCATCTTTAATGAAATGTTTAAAAAATATATAGCTGTTAGCTGATAGCCGATAGCTGAAAGCAAAAAAGGAGAATTATAATGTTCCCCATGAAAGAAATTTCTAGCCCCCAGATCAAGAAGATACATACCGGAAAAGTGCGTGACAGTTTCCGCGTGGATGCAAAGCGACGTTTAATTGTGGCTACGGATCGTTTATCGAGTTTTGATCTTGTGTTGGATACGCGTATTCCGGGCAAAGGGGCCGTATTGAATTCATTGGCAGCCTGGTGGTTTGAACAAACCCGTGATATTGTAGATAATCATTTGATCAAAAGCGTAGGAAACAATGCCTCGCTTGTTTATGAAGCCGAACCCATTAAAATTGAAATGATCGTTCGTGGTTATATTACCGGTTCCGCATGGAGAAAATATGAAAAAGGTATTCGTGAAGTATCCGGTGTTCCGGTATCTGACGGAATGAAGAAAAATGATGCTTTCCCAACCCCCATTCTAACTCCTACGACCAAAGAAGAAAGTGACCGGGAGATTTCCCGCGAGCAATTGCTTAAAGAAGGCTGGACAACGGAAGATATCTATTCGCAGATGGAAGATTTCGCCGTTAAGCTTTTTGCTCGTGGATCAAAACTCTTGAAAGAACGTGGAATTATTCTAGTTGATACAAAATATGAATTTGGCATTAAAGATAGTAAAGTCATTCTTATTGATGAGATCCATACTCCCGATTCATCTCGTTTTTGGTCTGCAGAGGATTATAGTAAACATCCCGATACGGTTGAACAATTGGACAAAGAATTTGTTCGTAATCACCTGATGAAAAATAAAATTGACGGTAAATATCCCACGACACTCCCAAAAGAGATCGTAGCTGAGACCGTACGTCGATACGAAGGTATTTATCAGATGATCACGGGTGAAGATATCCTGCATGTCCGTCGTCCCGAACATTATCTTGCCGCCTGTCTGGAAGATGAAGGATTGATGAAAGACGGTTTTGTTTCCATTATTATGGGATCCGAATCCGATATGCCGCATGCCAAAAAGATGAAAGATATCATTGAAAAATATGATGTGACCTGCGACCTGCGTATTATGTCCGCCCACAAAAATGGGGAAGCTATCCTTGATGTTGCCAAAGAATACAATCATGCGATCGAACCGGTTGCCGTGATCGCTGTTGCCGGTCGTTCAAACGGACTGGGTGGTGCTTTGGCAGCGAACCTGAGTTGTCCGGTCATTTCCTGTCCGCCATTTGCCGATAAGGTTGACATGATGGTCAATATCAATTCATCACTCATGATGCCATCGAATACACCGGCAGCGACCGTAATTGATCCTAAGAATGCAGCTTATCTGGCATTGCGGGCATTGAACTTACATCGCTTGAAAAATGTTTTTTCAGAAGAGATCATTAAGATCAAAGAAAAGCTGAAAGAAGCGGACGCTAAAGTAAGAGTATAAGAGAGTAGGAGGGTACGAGGGTAGGAAATAGAGCGTACGAATATATGAGTATATAAAAACGCCTTCTTTTTTTTGGCCTAATGGTAATTTTAGGGGGCTATTTGGATAAAAAATGGTCCGTTAATTTGATTTTCATTTCGTCTTTTATTCCGGCATGATTTCTTAACTTGGTTTTCAGTTCTGTAAAGATTCCTTCCAGT
>JAYEJI010000144.1:0-2196 GCA_034660515.1 Fidelibacterota bacterium | reverse complement strand
GGGTTATAACCTCCTGACATTAAGATGAGTTTATTTTAAAATTTTCCACAGGTAGTACTACAGATTTTTTTCGGTAGAACGGAACATATTTATAATTCATCAATTCGTAAATCTGCCTGGCTTTATGCGTAGGTTCTGTGCATTGCCGTATTGATATGATCTCATCATTTTTATTTTCAAGGGTTGTGGTGACACATTTCTGAGTGCTCATAATGCGAACAATCTCACTCCAGTCATGCTTATACCCTTTTTGTTTTAGCTGATACCTGATAGTTGCAACTAACCAATATGCAAGAATACCCAGGTGGAGATGAGCCATTGATGCATCATCCGTTTTATGGTATATTGGTCGCAAATCCAGATCTGTTTTCAATACTCTGAATGTATATTCTATTTCTCTGATGATATTGTAAATTGACCAAAGTGTTTGCTCATCATTCTCATCCAGCGTTGTTCGTAAAAAATAGATTCCGGCATTTTTATCAGGGTCTTCGCCTTCCTTGTGTTTGCAGGATATTTCTGTAGCTATGCCCTTTCCATCATCCTGTAACGCTACTTGGTAATACTTATGCACAGAAGGATACTTCTGCTTTAATCGTCCTATTCGTTCATGAACTTTATCGAGTTTTTTAGTTCCTCCTTTTCTATTTATTCCTTCGTTAATGCTTTGTATTCCTTCCTCAAAACGCTGAGATAACAAGCCATTCATGCTATTCTCTTTCAGGGCTTTAGACTTGCTTTTAACCCATAAGTATTTATCATCATCTTTACCCACTTTAACTTTCATCAATTCAATGGGTTGATTCCGCTTATCCTTGATTTCAACTGGGGTACTATTGGTATCGGCATGGTATTGTTTAAGGTTCGACCGCGATACGCACATATAATCGTATTGTTTGCTTTTGAGCATTTTTAGGTTCTCATTTGTTGCTATTCCCGCATCTATTACTACCACAGGTTTTCTATCCGAAAACGAGGTTTGTTTGCTAATAGCATTTACAACAGTCTCCAATGTTTTGCTATCGGTCATATTGCCTTCAAAAATATTTGAGTATTTTAAAAATCCTTCAGGATTTATAACAACAGCCAGAACGATTAACCGTGCATCCTTTCTTTTTTCTTTGCTTCTGCCAAACTTAGCCACTTTGCTGTCTTTCATCCGACCTTCAAAGTAAGTATTGGTCAGGTCATAAAGTATTATTTTATCGTCAAGATCAAATAGTTCATTGGTCCGGTTTGATAGGTAATTTTCCAGTTCATCTTTTACTGAATATAAATCGTGAGATATTTTATACAATTTATCTTTTGTAACCTTATCCTTGTCAAAGCCTGTAATTTCACAAATAGAAGAATTCTCTTTTATAAATGATACGGTTTTAAGTTCCGATGCCGGGTAAATAGCCCGGCTTATTATATGGGTAGTTGCCAATGATATATTATCTGCCGTCCAATTTTTATTTTGTAAAAATGCAGCTATGCCTAACTGATCAAAAGTCTGCTTGCAGAGCCATTCCCCACCTATTTCTCTGCCATCTTTGTTTCTTAATGTTGATAAATCAACGGTTTGCCAATCGCCCTTATCTTTATCGACATCATACCGTCTCTTCTTTTTTATTTCCTGATAGTAATACTGTGCTAGCTTTTCAACTTTTTCATCCACAGTGTTTAATGGTAAACTGGAGGTTTGCTTTGTAAGCAGTTCTTCTACTCGTTTACCCAAAAGCTTTTTTTGATCTTCACCAGGAAGTTCTTCAAGCTTGCCAAACCCAATAATGGTACGATGCCGAACCCGACCATCAAGACGAAAGCTTTCGCAGAGCTGAAAAACATTATATCGCTGCTTGGTAGTCTTGTTATATTTATTGAGCGGCTTGACAAACATACCGCAATTTATGCCTTAAGTATTTCTAAATCAAATACTCAGGTAGGTCTACATTTGTGTTTTACTAAAAGGATAAATTGCATATTGCTAATATTCAAACATATAGAAAATAGCAAATCTATAATTGTTAATAAACTAGCGGGTTATTAACTGATATTTCTTGATTTATGGCACATTTGCTGCAATGTGGGTTAAGGAATGTATATATTCAAGGAGAGAGTATCGGTGTGTATTCTTCGAAGACAGTTAATCTTGAGCTTGAATCTCTTCAAGAACTTACTATTAAGATTGAAGCAAGAAATACAAGTTATGCT
>JAYEJI010000143.1:0-2233 GCA_034660515.1 Fidelibacterota bacterium | reverse complement strand
GCACAAAACTTGGGAAAAGGCGCAAAAACACATGCCATATGCTGCCTTTTCCCAAGTTTTGTGCCGGGTTTGTGAGCCCGATACAGTAAGAAATGGCGGAAAAGTTGACTTAGGTATCACAAATAAATTAATTGGTCATATTCGTTCCAAATTGTATCGATATTCGCTCGGTGTTTTTGCCTAATATTTCCTAAAACCCACAAATTAAATACTATACAGGTTTGTATTTGTGATCAAAAAATGATACATTTGTGAATTAAAGGTGTTTTATGTTCATTAATGTATCACAAGTATTATGAAAAACCAGTTGATTAGAGTTTTTAACGAGAATAAAGTATTGACCATCGTAGATTTAAAGAATTACATACAAACAAACTCACGTATGACAGTTTTTAGAAAGTTAAAACAATTACCATACAAATCGAGTTACTCGCATTGTGGGAAGTACTACACCTTAGATAGTTTTGTCAAATATAATAAGAATGGGATTTGGAGTTACAACCAAATATATTTTTCAAAATACGGAACATTAAAAAGCACAGTATTAGAAAATATTGAGGAATCCAAGTCAGGCTTAAGCTCCTTTGAATTAGAAGAGTTACTGCATGTGCCTGTATATAATACTGTATTAGATTTGTTTAAAACCCATAAAGTTGATCGTAAGCAAATAGGCAAAGAATATATATACTTATCCCTTGAAAGTGGAAACGCCCAATTTCTTCTAAGAAAGCAGGAAATTCAACAGGAACAAACTACTACGAAAGATGAAATGGATGAATATCTAACACTGTTTATGTTATTGCTTAACGAGAAACAAAAAAGGTTATTTGCTGGTCTTGAATCTTTAAAACTTGGTTATGGAGGGGATAAAAAAATAGCTGTCAAGACAGGGTTAAATGTCAAAACAGTATCTCAAGGCAGGCAGGAATTATTAAGCAAAGATATTGATATGAACAAGATACGTAAGGCTGGAGCAGGACGGCCTTCTTTAAAAAAAACGAAAAAATCCTGAAATTGATTGAAAAAATAATGGAACCAGAAACAGCAGGCGATCCAATGTCAGGGTTAAAATGGACAAGAAAAACAACTAAAAAAATATCAAAACAGTTAGAATCTGTTGGCACATCTGTAAGCTCAACGACAGTTGGGGAAATATTAAAAAAACTAGGATTTTCCCTTAAAAGCAATGTTAAAAAAATTTCGAGTGGAGGAAAATCCATGACATTAGAAGAACAGGAAAAAAGAAATAAGCAGTTTGAATACATTAACAAATTGCGTTGCCAGTCTCATCATGAAAACTTTCCGGAAATTAGTGTTGATACGAAAAAAAAAGAATTAATAGGAAATTTCAAAAATCCAGGCACCCGATATAAACGTGTTGCAGACTTAACTAATGACCATGATTTTTTATCTTATGGATTGGGCAAAGCAGCTTTATATGGTGTTTACGATCCATTTATAAATAAAGCTTTTGTGTCAATAGGCATGTTTGTTAAAGAAAAAAAATTAATCGTTTCTGGTGATACACCTGAATTTGCAGTTGATTCAATAGAAAGATGGCTTGTAAATGTAGGCGTTAAAACATATTCTAATATAAAAGAAATACTCATCCTGGCAGATGCTGGCGGAAGCAATGGATACCGTACTCATATGTGGAAAGTTGGTTTGCAAAATATTATATGCAATAAATACAATATTAAAGCCACAGTATGTCATTTCCCTCCCGGTGCTTCGAAATGGAATCCTATAGAACATAGATTATTTAGCGAAATAAGCAGAAATTGGAAAGGTACTCCTTTGATAGATTATGAAACCGTACTGAAATATACTCAAACAACTAAAACTGAAAAAGGGCTTGAAGTTGAGGCAATATTAGTAGATAAACAATATAAAAAAGGAATGAAGGCTTCAGAAGATGATTTGAGAAATTTAAATATAAATTATCATGAAATAAATCCATCATGGAATTATACAATTTCTCCTAATTGAAATCCAAGTTATTTTTTATTGAACGCTAAGTCAAATATTCTAACATTTTGGGAATACAAATATGATGTCATCCCTTGAGAATAACATATTTGAGGAATCGTTCCTGTTATAATAACTCTGTCTAAACAGCTTAATGTACCTGCTATCTTATTTTGATATGTTGTCGTTATTAAGTCCATTTTGTAAGATACGACTTTTTCCTGTTTGGCTCTGGCTTGTCCAGGTTAGGAACTAAAGAAATAGA
>JAYEJI010000142.1:0-2250 GCA_034660515.1 Fidelibacterota bacterium | reverse complement strand
TTCTTCAATATAGAAACATTCGGGCGCCTTAATGTCCTCCAGGTTGATACCGCCAAAAGTGGGTTCCATGGCCTTAACGATCTTAATTATCTCATCCGGATCCTTAGTGTCTAGTTCAATATCATATACATCTACATCAGCAAAGCGTTTAAACAGTACACCTTTGCCTTCCATGACCGGTTTCCCTGCCGCCGCGCCAATATCACCCAATCCCAATACAGCGGTTCCATTGGATACAACTGCCACAAGATTTCCTTTATTGGTGTACTTATAAATGTCCTGAGGATTTTTTTCGATCTCAAGACAAGGTTCAGCCACACCGGGTGTGTAAGCCATGCTGAGTTCTTCCTGGGTCTCACATCGTTTTGAAGCTTGAACGGTCAATTTACCCGCAATGGGTTTTGCGTGATATGCCAGTGCTTGTTCTTTTGTGATCATATCTTCTCCGGATTGATACGATTGCTCTTATACGGAGTAAAATTAATATAATTGCCATATGATAACAAGGGATTAAGAGACGGAACAAATCAAAGTTTAAGAATATTGAATGGTTATATGATAAAAAATGATTTCTTTTTTATAATTTATATTTTAGTTTATACTATTCACTGATCGGGAGCCATTATTAAAAAACTTATAAAAATTTGGGATGTAGTACTCATTGCCATAATGGGGATTCTGGGAACAGGATGCATACTGGATCCTCCCGCTCCGGAATACGGTGCAGAACCGATGTATGGTGTTCCGGCTGCTGTCCAGGAAATTGATAAGGACCAGCAAGAGCAAATGGTAGAATAAAATTTTTCTACTGAAATCATCAAATAAACTTTGTATAAATTTTCCGCTCAATAATGAAACTCAATAAAAAACTATTCTTTTCCATTTTTAGATTTTATCGTCATAATCAAGCTCGTTTACATCCGCTAAATTATTTATTTTGGGAATGCACCTTAAAATGTAATCTTGATTGTGTGCATTGTGGTTCCGATTGCTCAAAAGAAGCCTTGGTACCCGATATGCCGCTAGGAGATTTTCTTAAAGTATTGGATCGAATAAAAGAAGAGATAGATCCCCGAAAGATCATGGTCGTCCTGACAGGCGGTGAACCTACACTTCGTAAAGATCTGGAAATTGCAGGAAAAGAATTTATTAAACGGGGCTTTCCCTGGGGGATGGTCTCAAATGCTTATGCTTTAAGTAAAGAAAAAATCCACAAATTACATGAAGCGGGTTTGGGGTCATTGACCATCAGTTTGGATGGTTTGAAAGAAAGTCATGACTGGTTTCGTGGTCATAGCGGTTCATTTGAACGGGCACTTGGATCCATACAAGTTGCTGCCGGGATTCCTCAAATGATATTTGATGTCGTAAGCTGTATACATAAACGAAATTTAAAGGAATTGCCGGCTATCAGAGATTTGCTAATTGAAAATGGTGTAAAAAAGTGGCGACTCTTTATCATTTTCCCAAAAGGACGCGCTAAGGATAATCCCGAATTAAAACTTAGTGATGAAGAATTTCGATCGGTATATGATTTCATTGTCGAGACCCGAAAAGAAGGTAAAATAAACGCGTCTGCCGGTTGTGAAGGATTCCTGGGAGATTATGAATTGGAAGCCAGGGACTATCCATTTTTCTGTCGCGCCGGGATACAGATAGGATCTGTTCTTGTAGACGGTTCCATTTCAGCCTGTCCCAGCCTACGGGAAGATTATATCCAGGGAAATATCTACCGGGATGATTTTATGGATGTCTGGACGCATCGTTTTGACATCATGCGTAACCGGAAATGGACGAAAACCGGTCGCTGCAAAACCTGCAAAGTTTACCCATGGTGTGAAGGAAATGGATTGCATTTGAGAGATGAAAAGAGCGGTGAGCTATTGCTTTGTCATTATGAAAAGTTATTAACCCCTTTTAATCATTGACTCAATGAAAACAATTATGATTGAGTCAATGATAACAATTCAAATTGACTCAATTGTAATTCACCCGCTTCACCAACGCTTATCACAACATATAAAATTATTTCCTGTGAATTATACTTATTTCTCCATTTTACTCGACAAACTATAAATTCCATTTTTTCTTGATTCTTTCTATGATTTTGAATGATTTTAACGATTTTTTTTATTACATTTTTTGTGTTTCTTAAGGAGCTATTTAGTGCGGAATCTGAAGCAACATCCAATCTTACTTGTCACGGATAAAAAACATGTGGCATTTTTCTATAACGGACAAAAATATCAG
>JAYEJI010000141.1:0-2281 GCA_034660515.1 Fidelibacterota bacterium | reverse complement strand
CTCTTGGTGACCATATTAAAACAAGTTTTGAGATGGCGGATTTAACTAGAGTATATGAACTTTCAAAGGAAGTTAATAACTCCTTAATCATTCAAAAAAATCTTGATCCAACCTCTGGATTAGTCGCTGCAGATAGTAGCACATCTGCTGGTTATATTCTTGTACCAACGGCTGGAGTCGGAGAATACGAAGACATTCATAACTTTTTTAAGAATGTATTTGATTCGGTAGCTATACAAAAAGAAAATGCAAGACTAGCTATATATAATGGTACTTGGGATACTTGGCATTACACCAACCTGTATGACGAACTGGAATCGGGAGGCTATAATATTGTAGATGATGGTGGAGCAGACGCTAGAAATTATTCAGTGACAAAGTTAATAGATTATTCAAATGGAGTGTTGTGTGGGTATCAAAGGGTAAGTATCATGTTGATTATACAATAAATAAAAGTGTATTAGAGGGGATAGAGGACAGATATGGTTTGAGTGTGTAACAATTCGGGGGAACATTACGCAGCATTTTTAAATCGTTGTATTTCATAGTGTTTTTGTTTCTTTTTGATGTAATGCTGTATGTATCCCTCCCAGTCTTTATTTTTATTAACAGCCCTTAAATTCAACATATTTGTAGCTCCCTTTATACTCCATCTCATACCGTTACGTTCCATCCTGCTTTGCACGAAATGACCACAAGCACTTTCGATTGCCCCTGTTGAAATTGGAAAACCTCTTGCAAGACATTCTTTATAATGCATCATGTGTTTATGATTCAATAAATATCTGATAACAGATTTTATCGTTTTATGTTTGGCTGTTTTGTATTTGCTATGCTGTATTAATTCTTGTAAATTTTCAATAACATCCATGGTTTTTCCTTGCAACAACGCTAAGCACTGTTCTTTCACCCAATCTAAACGTAGTTGGGATTTCTCACCGAAATAAATATTGGCTGCTTTCCATATGTATTCTGTCACGTGGATAAAATCAAGAACTTTAAATATAATTCGATGTTTAATCTCTTTTGTTTCTATTGCCCTATCAACTGCTTTTTCCAACCCCCTGTCTCCATCAATCAGGACAACTATGTTTTTTTCTTCACCGTCCGTGCGCTCTTTGATATTTTCAAAACCATATTCTATCGCTTTTTTCTTATTCGAAAGGAATGCCCTGATATGCTTGTTCTTTGCCTGCTTGTTCGTGGACTTTGCCTGATTATTTGCTAATGATTTATTTTTATCTTCATGGAATAAATTTGATATTACTTCTTCGGCAGTCCGGATACATGGAGCAAAAGAATAGGTCACACTTACTGTACTACTTTTTTTAACGCCCCTTTTCTGGCCCTTGCCAAGTCGCACGCCATTGCTATCGCTTTCCCTGCCTGCATCTGATGGCAGGATCGGGACTCCTTTATCATCAAAGCCGGCTGCATAAAAATTGCCTTCTTTTTCTTTTGGTAATATAGTTGTGCTTTCATAAAAATTTTCCACTTCTGCTGATAGTAGGTTCGCTATTCGTTCTGACTGCATTTCTAAAATATTATGTTCAAAAATACGGTTGATGAGTTCAACACTTGATCTGAAATCAGTATCAGTTGCACTGTAGCCTATCCAATCCTGCAAATTATACGAATATTTTTCCTTGGGTATACCCAACTCCTTATCCGCAGGGAATAGGGTTGTGCGTTCTTTCGATATATATATTTTCCGACGGATAAATTTTATTTGTCCAAAAAGGCTGAAATAAAATCGAGTAAATTTTCCCTTGTTTTGATAACCAATTCCAAAACGTTCATTTAAGGATTTATCAATCCTGTTGACACTGTCTTCTATATAAAGCGATATTAGACGCTTTCCTATGTTCAGTAATACCCGAAAAATGTGTAGTTCGACTTCATCTATACGCTTTACCTGATCAGTTGTTTGTAAAATTGTACTTAAAAGTCCTTCAAATTTTTGTTTTATTTCCTGTAACATTTTATCTTTATGTTCCATAGAGTGTTGTGTTTTTGTTAAAGGGGTGAAAAATATTTCAATATTTCTTGCCCTCAACACTCTTTCTTATTATTTTATTAACATCATGTTGTTGATATAGTGTGTTTTATATTTCCCCTTAGTTGTTACACACTCAAATAAAAAGGCTCTATGTTAAATATAGTGGGTAATTAAATTTATATAACATTCCCGCGCAGGCGGGAATCCATGTCGAACATCTTTACTTCTAATCATACCATCCGTAAGATAAATCTTTCCATTCCGGATTCATTTGCTCAATTA
>JAYEJI010000140.1:20084-31040 GCA_034660515.1 Fidelibacterota bacterium | reverse complement strand
TAAAAGGTATTTTATAATAGATTTTGATTCAAATAAAACTCAAAGCAATAAAAAAAGCTCCTCATTTCTGAGGAGCGGATGGTACGCCATCAGGGACTTGAACCCCGAACCAACGGATTAAGAGTCCAGTGCAGAGCCTTTATCCATGCGGGTTAAACGGTTTGTGTACACCAAGATGTGTCCACTGCGGTGAGGTTTGTGTTTTTGGGTGTTTAAGTGTCATAAAATACAGTGATTTAGGAACTCGCTAGATTACTTACTTGAGGACTAAAGGTTTACTATTAAATCAAACTGTCCACTTTAGGCTGACGTTAAACAGTGTCCCGATTCCTCCGGCATTCGTCCACAAAAGTGACCGAGGAACACTACGCTGATCTCGTAAAAGAGAACTACAGTAATTTATCTGATATGATAGAAACTATGCTTATTATATAATTAATTAGCAGGGATGTGTTCCAAGAGCACAAACGGGACATACATCCCAACATTCCCCATCACATGAAGTTTCACAACACTTAGCAATATCTGGCAGCCATTGAACTCCAAATATATACCATACGTCAAGTCCCCCAGGACACTCATTTACACATTTTCCACAGTTCACACATACTTGAACATCCATTACAGGTCTGTTACCGTCGTGACACATCTTAATCTCCTTCATGTTTAAATGCTTCAACTAAAAATTCATGATTAGTTTCATTAATTTTTATTAGTGATTCGGGTACATAATTAATAATTGCATCATTCTTATTTAATGTAATATCGTTCTCATCATCAACAATAACGTATACATACTTTAGGGTTCGCTTGGTAATTATTACAGAAATAGCATCAAATTTATCTAGACCATTAATATTTTCTGACTTTATTACAGAACCTCTTGATTTGTTTTTTAACATTTGTATAGCAGTTTTGGGTATTTTAAACCCCAAATCACCAATTGGGTCTTCCAAAAAGATCGCTGGTATTAAAAAACTTCCTTTTTCAGGCTCAAGTACCGATTCATTAAAAGTTGAGCAGGAGAAAAATAAAAATAACGCAAACATTAACATCAAGATATTAAGACTGTTTACTTTAGGCCTCATAGCAGCCTCCTCATTTTTTTCATTTATATATACTTTTCTTATTATAACCTATCTGTACTATAAACACAACATATATATAAAATATATTGTCATAAGATTGTCATTGTTTTTTGACGGGGAATGTCCCATAATGTCGCACTTTCATAATTCAAGCGTTCAGATTATGATGATGTGGGAATTCTGTTTGATACAGAAAACCCCTTATTTAAAGGGGTTTCTGAAGGTACCGAAGGCCGGACTTGAACCGGTACGGCATTAGATGCCGAGGGATTTTAAGTCCCTAAAATAGTCAGTATCTAAGCGGGTCTTGAGCTGGAATTAGCCGTTTATGTACATCCCCGTTCTAAAATAGAGCAATTGCACCGAATACAGCAAGTAGTAATATTATTCCAATTAGTGAAACTACTAATCCTGCAATTGCAAATCCCCAATACTCAAATAAAGCCAATCAGGTTTTTAACTCTTGATGAAATTAAACGATTACTTGGAGCAATTGATGATCAAAACATTAAAGACATGGTTTTGATGTATATTAATACTGGCGCAAGAGCACGGGAAATTGATAAAAAGATTTTCACGTGGTCTAATGTAGATTTTAAAACTAAGAGAATTAACTTTCTTGGAAAAGGCAATAAGTATCGTAACGTTCCTATGAATGAGGCAGTGTTGAAAATTCTAAAAAGAAGAAAGAATGTTGAAAAAAGAGAAGTACCTTTTGATACAGAATATGATTACATGTACCGAAGAGTCAAAAAAGGATATTTGAAAGCTGGAATTAAAAACGCCGGAGTGCATACGCTAAGAAAAACATTCGGATCGCTTTTGGTTCAAAACGGCGTAAACATCTATACCGTTAGCAAGCTTATGGGTCACGGATCAGTAACCGTGACAGAAAAACATTATGCCGAACTTCTGGATGAGAATCTAAGGAGTGGTGTTCAGCAACTTGATGACATCCTAATGTAAATTGATCTATAAAATTATTCATAAATCCGGCATGACCGGATTTTTTTATATCTAATATTTGTATAACGTTGGAAAGCTAGTAATATAGCGGGTTTCGCCATTTTCATGTGTCCGATTTGTGTCCTCTAAATGTCCAAAAGTGTCCAAAAACGCCGAAACTCGCAGTTTTACTATATAAATGTAGCGTTGAAAAAAGCCCCTGTAACTTAGGTGTTAACAGGGGTTTAGATGGTACGCCATCAGGGACTTGAACCCCGAACCAACGGATTAAGAGTCCGGTGCTCTACCAATTGAGCTAATGGCGCATTTTAAAGCTATCAGCAATTAGCTGTCAGCTATCAGCTGCTGATTGCTGTTAGCTGAAGGCTGATCGCTGTCTTGGTACGCACGGAAGGATTCGAACCCTCGGCCTTCGGAACCGGAATCCGACGCTCTATCCAACTGAGCTACGTGCGCATAGTGTCATTTCAACAAGCCAAAAAATATAATTGATTTCTATGCGGTTTCAAAATAAAAATACAGATATGAAAATGAGAGATAAAAGTCATTATTAATGCCTGAAAGTGAATGTACGGGAGGCTCTTGAGCCTCCCTATTTACTTGAGGGCGACTCTAGAGTCGCCCGTACATTTTCAAAATATAAAAATATTTTTCCAATATATCATTTAATCGTCATCCGATAAACCGAATTTGCCCGGATCAATTCTTTACTGACGTAATCGTTATGATATTTTCCGTTCACGTAAAGCTCGGTCTGATCACAGTAAAAAGGACTTTTCGGGATCCCGGAAGTTCCGGTGGGAATAATCGTTTTTGATTGATCCCAATCATCTGTAGTAAAGATATGGCGGTGCGACGGACCGAAATAGATCTCGTAAGGATCGTAGTAATGGAACGAAAAAGGCGCTACCGTAAAACAGTCACCATTCATTGGGTAAGGGCCACGGTTTAGATTAAAAAGGCGATCCAATAATTTCACACCACCCATGGGATGTTCCAGTGTCAGCTGATGCATATCGCCCCAGCGCCAGTTCTCGGTCTTTTTACCGAGTTTTTCAACCAGTTCTTCCACAGTGGATTTGAAACTGATCATGACCATATTGTTGAACCCTTCAATGCCGGCGGTGTTTACATCATCCATCCAGGGTGAAGCGGAATTGCCCCAAACATTGAGGACATAGTTCTTAACAAAGCTGTTGCTTCGCATGACCATGTCGTAGTGCAAACTGTCAAGTTCATCCCCCATACTGTGTTCCAGGAATTTCATATAAAAGGTTTCCAGGATACACGGTGCCGCAGCATTTTTATCTATTTCACCGTCAAAGGTCTTCAGGATAGTGAAAGCTTCCTGTTCTTTTTCATTGAGTGCTGCGTTATTTAGTATAGCGACCATTAAAGGTTTCAGATCTTCATAGAGCAGGGAATACTGATCGAGATGGATGGCCATCATATCGGTAACACCCATTCCGTTCTGCATATTCAGCAATTGACGGATACGGTCAATACGATAATGCGGTTCCGGCCAGTGCGAGATAAAGAAAGGATAATGCTCGCCGGCGACGCGGTTGTTCGCGGAAGAGACCATGCCGTTATCCGGATTATAGGAATTGGGAAGTTTATCAAAATCCATCAAGCCGATCCAATCATATTCATCCGTTTCACCCGGATAGATCGAATAGTAATGGTCTTTTTTCAGCGGGACACCAGCAGAGTTCTGCAGGCCGATATTTCCGTCCACATCAGCATACACGATATTCTGACTGACGGATTTGAAATTGCTTGCCGCAGTACGAAATTCATTCCAGTTCTTGGCATGGTTCAGCAAATACACACCCTTTACTTCGTTGCTGGCTTCATTTCCGATCCAGCGCATGGAGATGGCCGCTTCATCAATATCACGGAAAGTTGAGATAATCGGTCCGCGATGTGTATAGCGAAGTATACGATAAACCGTATCGCCGGACTTTGTTTTAATGGCCTCTTTGTCGATGCGCAGATCAACCCATTCTCCGTTAAAAAGATATTGCGTTGAATCCTCATTTAGTTTTTCAATATAAAAATCGGTATCGTCCATGCCGACATTGGTCATACCCCAGGCAATGCGTTCGTTATGACCTGCAATAACAAAAGGTTGGCCGGGAAGGGAAACCCCAGTGACATCCAGTTTACCCGGAACTACGCAGTGCATTTGATACCAAATACCGGGTGGCCACAAGCTCAAGTGCATATCATTACACATAATAGCTTTACCGTTGTTAACTTTATTTTTATTGATAGCCCAGTTGTTACTGCCATGAAAAACACCCGAAATGCCGAGATCACTTAATTGCTCAAAGGCAACATGAAGATCTGTTGAAACAAGCGCGTCTTCCAGTTCTGGAAAAACCAGGGTATGATGTGAAACATTTTCCGGCAGGAAAGCTCGGACCCTTTCTTCACCTACGGCTTGCAAAAGCTTATGTAAAGATATCTTACTTCGGTAACCCCCGGTAAGGTCCCATGACATATAGCCGATCATATTGATCGTATGCAGAGGTTCCCAGGGTTCGGGCTCATAGCCCAGAATGGCAAATTCCGGTGGAAGTTTCTTTTTATATTGTTCGATATATTGGTTCACGCCATCCGCATAGGCGATCAATGAAAGCCGGATCACGGGATCGAGATCTTTAAGTATTTTTCCGGATTTTTCACTGATCCGTAAGGCACGCATCAGGGCATCGGTCTCTACCAGATCTTCTCCGAATATCTCGGACAGACGCCCGGTCGTTCCCCGACGGATCAGGTCCATCTGCCACATACGGTCCTGTGCCATCACATAACCTACGGCACGGTACAAGTCTTCTTCCGTTTCGGCAAAAATATGTGGAACGGCATATTCGTCACGATACACTTCAACAGGTGCTGTCATGTTACGCAATTCAACATCTTGATCATAGTTCGGTAATGCGCGTGAACCGATACGATCCACTAAAAACAGTCCTGAAAGAAATACTATTACAAGAAGTAATAGAACGATCTGTACGATTCGCAGGAAAATTTTCATATTCCATCCTGTATGTTGATTTAATACATCAGGAATTCATGGTACGGAGAAATTCCTTATTGCTCTTCGAGTGGGACATACGGTCAAGCATAAATTCCATGGCTTCCATGGGGCTCATTTCATTCAGGAATTTCCGCAGGATCCATACACGGGCAAGTTCGTTCTTGCTAAGCAATAGTTCCTCTTTACGGGTGCTGGAACGGTTGATGTCGATGGAAGGGAAGATCCTTCTGTCGCTTAAACGACGGTCAAGCACGAGTTCCATGTTACCTGTGCCCTTGAATTCTTCGAAGATCACATCATCCATGCGACTGCCCGTATCAATAAGAGCAGTAGCAATGATGGTAAGACTCCCGCCATTCTCGATGTTTCTGGCTGATCCAAAAAAGCGCTTTGGTTTGTGCAGTGCGTTACTGTCAATACCACCGGAAAGGATCTTTCCGGAATGCGGGACCACCGCATTGTGCGCGCGCCCAAGACGGGTGATACTATCAAGAAGGATCACAACATCATGGCCATACTCAACGAGGCGTTTAGATTTTTCCAGAACCATCTCGGATACCTGTACATGGCGTTCAGGGGGTTCGTCAAAGGTAGAGCTAATGACTTCCGCACCGACATGGCGTTCCATATCCGTTACCTCTTCAGGGCGTTCGTCAATTAGCAGGACCATGAGTATAACTTCGGGATGGTTCGCTAATACACAATTTGCAATTTTTTGTAATAAAATGGTTTTCCCGGTTTTGGGCTGAGCCGTGATGAGCCCACGCTGTCCCTTCCCGATGGGTGTTAAAAGATCCATGATCCGGGTAGAAGGATCATTTTCATCATAGCGTTCAAGATGAAGGCGTGTTTCCGGATATAAAGGTGTCAGGTTCTCAAAAGCCTCTAAGCTTTTAGCCATAGCCGGATCCTGATTGTTAATGGCTTCCACTTTCAAGAGAGCAAAGAACTTTTCGCCTTCTTTGGGTGGCCGTAGCTGGCCGGCAACAAGATGTCCGGTTTTTAAACCGAAGCGCCGGATCTGGGTTGGAGCCACATAGACATCAAGATCGGAACTTAAATATGAAAAACGGATAGACCGTAAAAAACCGTATCCGTCCGGAAGAACCTCCATGATACCTTCTTCAAATACATGCCCCAGGCGTTCTGCCTGAGATGCCAGGATCTTGAAAACGAGTTCTTGTTTTTTTAGGTTCTGTACACCCGGAACTTCCAGTTCCTGTGCAATAGCCTGTAATTCTTTTAATGTGAGTTCGTGAAGTTGAGAAATTGTATAATGCGTTATTTTCTCTTCATCGTTCAATGTGGTAATAGTTTCGCCCACAGAAACCCCTGTTATTTTATGGTTGTGATATTAAAGTACGGTGTTGTGATGTAAACATAAATAAGTTGTTAGTTTTTGTCAAGCGTAAAAGGAAAAAAGATTAAAATATTTTCATAGATAAAAATTGTAAAATATCCAATAAAATTTCCCTGAAAAATAAAAAAAATATTATAAAATTCCCTAAATTTTTCAAACCGATTGAATGTCAGCAAGAAAGCAAAAAATATTTAAAAATATGTCGGAAAATTTAGCTGTAAAAAAAAGAAAAAATATCACTAAAACAAAAATTAATTATTGGGCTAAAAAACTGTAATTGTTGAAATTAAGCTGTCAAGATAAATCTTGGTAAAAAAATTGATTTGATTTTATTTTCAACATGTTGTATTATTTGCTACTTTGGTTACACTAAATATAGTATAGCTGCATTTTAATAAAAGGCAAATTGGGGTTTAGATGTCGTTTAAAAACATGTTCAAATATCGTGGTAAATTCACAAAAATGGTGGGGGAAGAAAAGATCCGGAATTACCAAAATTTGTATGAACACCTGCAGGCTGAGATCGAGGCGGGAAATTTACCCGAACATGACAATTACCTGAATCATAATGATCTTGCTGAAAATATTTATAAAAAGAAATATTTTTTGCGGGATTATGAAGGTAATCCGATCGAACACAAGCCGGAAGATGTGTTCTTGCGCATTGCATCTTTTATGGCGGCACAGGAAACATCTAAGATCAAACAAACCCAATGGGCCGAGCATTTCTATCGTGATCTTTATAATGGCCATTGGATCGCAGGCGGCCGTGTATTGGCCGGCGCGGGTGATCTGTATCGTTTGAAAACCCTGGCGAACTGTTTCGTGACGGGTATTGAACATGACAATATTGAATCTATTTACAAAACTGCCGCCGAGTGTGCACGTACTTATTCTTACGGTGGCGGTATCGGTGTGGATATCACACCGCTGCGTCCGCGTGACTCTATTGTGCATAATGCTGCCGATAGTTCAACCGGGGCCGTATCCTTTATGGACCTGTTCTCTATGACCACAGGCCTGATCGGGCAGTCCGGCCGCCGCGGCGCCCTGATGCTGACCATTGACATCAAGCATCCTGATATTGAACATTTTATTAAAGTAAAGAAAGCTCCCAATTGGGTGACCAATCAGGTCGTAGAGCAATGTCGCTGGAGTAATAAGTTCAGCGAAGAACAACTCTCCGAACTGAAAAAGCAGGTCGTCGAAAATACCCAGATCCGTTTTGCAAATACCTCTATTAAAACATCCGATGAATTCATGCAGGCGGTAAAAGAAGAAACGGATTACAAACGCGATACCATTATGGTTTATCGTAAACGACATAAACTCCGTCTGACCGAAGCCCTTCAGGACGATGGTTACTATTATTCACTCGGTATCCCAAGTAAAGATATTAATGATTACGAATTACTGGAAACTTTTGGGGATACGGAAAAACTGAACATATGGCTTGAAGAACATTTTGACAGATCGATCCGCCAAGAAGACCTTGATGACAAACAAAAACGTGACGTTTACGGCGATTATCTCATGGATATCGGTAAAGATGATTGGGAGATCGCTATAAAATATGCCGGTGATTTTCTTTTATACTTTGCTTCCGCTCCTTCGGGGGAGATCAGGAATCTTGTTAAGGCCCGTGATATATGGAACCTCTTTGTGGAATCCAATTATCATTCAGCTGAGCCTGGTTTGATCTTCTGGAGCCAGATGAGCAAATACTCACCCTCCAATTATGTCGGGAAACCCATCATTTCTACCAATCCTTGTGCCGAAGTACCTCTGGAAGACGGTGGGGCTTGTAATCTGGGATCCATTAACTTAAGTCGTTTTGTGAATAATGGTTTTACAGATAAAGCAAAGATCGATTGGGAACAGCTTCGGATCTCAACGGGGAGTTGTATCCGATTTCTGGATAATGTAGTGACATGGAATGAAACCTTAAATCCTCTGGAAAAACAACGGGAAGCCTCAAATGAAACTCGCCGCCTTGGATTGGGTATCATGGGTATTGCCGATATGTTCTTCCAGTTGGGTATTGATTACGATTCGGAGATGGGTGTTGAGACCATGGAAGAAATCATGAGTTTTATTAATGATACGGCTTACCGGACTTCTTCGGAATTAGCTAAAGAAAAAGGGCCATCGGATATTTTTGTTTACAAAGACTATTCTCAATGTCCCTTCTTTACGGAATCACTTTCTGATGAAACAAAAGAACATATTAAACAGTTTGGTTTACGCAATATCGCCCTTACCTCTATTGCCCCCACAGGTTCGATCTCGAATATCATTAAATCTTTCGAGATCGGTAAAGAGAACTACATCGGTGTCAGCGGTGGTATTGAGCCCTTGTTCGCACTTTTCTATACACGCCGTGCTGAATCTTTCGACAATCAACTCTTCCAGGTCTTTCATTCAACCTTACAGGCCTACCTTGATTTGAACAATCTTAATGATAAGATACAGGATGTAAAAAAAGAATTTGATCTTGAAGATATTCTGCCGAGTTATTTCTTTAAAACAGCACATACAATATCTTATGAAAAACGCATCCAGATCCAATCTGTATGCCAGCGATATATTGACCATTCGATCTCTTCAACGATCAACTTGCCTGAAGATATTGAACCCGAGATCATTTCAACCATCTACCTTGATGCTTGGTCAAAAGGTCTGAAAGGCATTACCATCTACAGAGATGGAAGTCGCTTCCCAATTTTGAGTGTTGAAAGCGAGAAGACCGATTTTCAGGAATTCCGTGAAAAACGCTTTGAGATGGAAGTTGGCAAAGATGAAGTGCTTGAATTTACAGGGGATGAAATTATGGTCCTTGAGGACGGGACCCTGTCCACACCGTTCCATTACTTCAGAAAGACCATGGGTGTGACGGACGCAAAAGAGATCGAGGTGGTATAAGATGTTAAATTATAGCAAAGAATACCGCATTCGAGAAAAACGTCCGGATAAAAAAGACCTCGAAAAACAGGCGGAACCCCTAACCTTAAAACGTCCGGATGTTGTTGACGCCAGGGTTTACAAAATTAAAAGCCCCTTTGTAAAATTCAATGTATATGTCACTTTGGGATATATCATGGAATATGGCCGCAAACGGCCGATCGAGATCTTTATTAATTCAAAAGATCTGACCCACTCCGCACAATATGCTGTGCTGACCCGTTTGATCTCCGCGATCTTCCGACGTGCCGGTGATGCACAATTCATTCTGGAAGAGTTGCGTAGTATTTACGATCCCAATGGCGGATATTTCAAAGATGGAAAATATATCCATTCTTTTTATTCCGAAGTTGCCGATGTAATCGAAAAATTCTTCCGCGACGAAGGTATATTGAATATCCCGGAACAAGGCGAACAGATCAACCTGCCCATTAGAACACGACTGCCGGGTGTGCACAACATCACAGATGATGAAAGCGATCCCACTACGAACAATACCTTTAAAATATGTCCCGAATGTAACAACCGCGCCCTGAAATACGAAAATGGCTGCGAATTCTGCGTTCAGTGCGGATATACAAAGTGTGACAAGTAAGACGTAACGCGTAACTAGTTTGAATAAACGTAGGGGTTCGACATGTCGACCCCTTTTCTTTTACGCACTGAAAAAGCCGAAAAGGTGATAAGGAGTATGGGGGTATGAGAAATAGTGTCGGAATATCGGAGTGATAAAGACCTGTATGCGCGTCACGAAATTGTCAATTGTCCTTTGTCAATTGTCAATTCTTTTTGTACTTTTCTTCCATGGAATTACTACTATTTTTACTTTCTGTTTTTCTCATCTCCTTCACTGGAGCCATGATGCCGGGTCCGGTGACCGCGGTGGTGATCGGTAATGCAAAACAGTCACCATGGGCGGGTTTTGTAGTTGCAGCCGGACATGCGGTTGTGGAGATCCCTCTTGTGATCTTCCTGGCTTTTTATGCTGCAAATTTCATGGAGAATCCTGCGGTACATGCTATTGTTGCTTTCGCCGGAGGTGCTATGCTTATCTTTCTGGGGATAGACATGATCCGTACTTCTAATAAAGAGATCAAACTGGAAGATAAGAATCGTTCTGCTTTTGTTGGTGGGATCATTACCAGTATCAATCCCTATTTTATTCTCTGGTGGGCAACCACGGGACTGGCTCTGATCCTGCAGGCAAAATCCTTTGGGAATTGGGTATTGGTCTTTTTTGTGATCGCTCATTTATCTGTGGATTTCCTTTGGGATGGTGTTCTTGGCTGGTTGGCACATCGCTCCGGAGTGTTCACCCATCCAACCGCAAGACGAATACTTTATATTGTTCTGGGGTCTTGCCTGATCTTGGTAGCGGGGTATTTTATTTACACCGGTATTCAGGTTATCTTTCTTTGAACATCGAATCATGAATCATGAACATATGAACAATCGAAGTAAATTATAAATTCGAATGCTCGAATGCTCGAATGCTCGGTGTTCAATATTCTCTTGGGTCTTTCTTTGAACATCGA
>JAYEJI010000140.1:0-19984 GCA_034660515.1 Fidelibacterota bacterium | reverse complement strand
TGTTCGAATGCTCGGTGTTCAATATTCTCTTGGGTCTCTCTTTGAACATCGAATCATGAATCATGAACATCTGAACAATCGAAGTAAATTATAAATTCGAATGCTCGAATGCTCGAATGTTCGAATGTTCGAATGCTTGGTGTTCAATATTCTCTTGGGTCTTTCTTTGAACATCGAATCATGAATCATGAACATATGAACAATCGAAGTAAATTATAAATTCGAATGCTCGAATGCTCGAATGCTCGGTGTTCAATATTCTCTTGGGTCTTTCTTTGAACATCGAATCATGAATAACGAACATTCGAACAATCGAAGTTAATATCGAATATTCGAATGCTTAAATGTTCGGTGTTCAAATGCTCATTTCTGGCCTTCAAGATTATTCTTTCTTGCGGTTTGAATACTCTTTACAAATATAGAGATTAGTTCATTATTTTCAATCAGAGCTTTGTCAAGTACCGCTACCTTGCTTACAAGATGCCTGTTTTTAATAAGCTTAAGGCAGATCATTGTCTCTCTTAGTTCTTTCAAAATCACCTTTATTTTATGAATAAAATCCTTTCTGGACTCTGCACTTTGCGCTTCACCGTAATTCAATGATACTGAAGTTCCCGATCTTAATATTTGACCGGATAAATGATTTCCCGCGAAAGTCTTCGATACACTTTCCGATATTTCAATGATTAGCGTTGAAAAAGCTATAAGGCGATCTTCTAAATCGTTTTTATTCATGTCGTCCCTTATCTTTATTTTGTTAAATAAACAATAATTTTAACAAAATTCAAATCTGAAAAATACATTGAACAGGAAATGTAATGTATGTCACTTTTGTGAGCATTGAATCATGAACATATGAACAATCGAAGTAAATTATAAATTCGAATGTTCGAATGCTCGGTGTTCAATATTCTCTTGGGTCTCTCTTTGAACATCGAATCATGAATCATGAACATCTGAACAATCGAAGTAAATTATAAATTCGAATGCTCGAATGCTCGAATGTTCGAATGCTCGGTGTTCAATATTCATCCGGGTTATGCCGAATGGTCGGAAGTTTATTTAATCGTTTCGACCAGCCAGCACTTGATCGAGATGGTAGGCTTTATAAAATCGCATCTCTACACTTTTCTTCAATCTTGACCTAATCCCCCTAAACCACATATTAATTGATTGACAATTAACGAAAATATGTTATATTACTAGGCTTGTTCTTGTTCATTTGAAAGAGGTGTTTTCAGAAATTGGAAGACATGAAATACATGGTAACCCTAAGAGGACCAAAGAAATAACGCGCATAATAAGGTGTGCGTTTTTTTTATGTAATATTTTTTGGAGGTTTGATAAATATGCAGAAGGTACTTCAACATCTTGTGGAGCTACAGAAACTTGATACACGGCTTGATGAACTCATTGAGAAATTAGGTGATTTGCCTGAGACCGTAAAAACTCTCAAGATCCAGATCAATAACGAAAAAGAACAGAACGATATTCGAAAGACCAGTATCGAGGAAAATGCAACGCTGATCCGCGGTAATTCCGCTAAGATCGAAGACATGAAAGAAAAGATCTCCAAATACAAAGAACAACTGTTTTTAGTTACGACCAACCGTGAATATGATGCCCTGACAGCTGAAATTGAATTCAACGAAACGGGAGTCAAAGAAGCCGAAGACCAGGTTTTGCAGTCCGAAGAAGAAACCGAACACCTGACAAAGGCCTATGAAGATTCGATTAAAAATATCGAAGACATGGAAAAGAAATTAGAAGAAGCAAAAAGTTCTCTGGCTGCAACGCAGAAAGAGACCGAAAAAGAAAAAAAAGGACTTGAAGATAAACGCGCAGAACTTGTAAAACTTGTCCCACGGAATTTTTACAGCGTATATCAGCGTGTACGTAAAGCACGCAATGGACTGGCTGTCGTTCCTCTTATGCGTGATGCCTGCAGTGGCTGCCATAACCGGGTCATTCCCCAGAAACGGGTTGACATATATAAAAAGAACCAGGTAATTACCTGTGATTTCTGCGGTCGTTTTCTTTATACCGCAGATCCTGAAAACGATGATGAAGAATAGCTTAAAGTCGGAGAGATGATCGCGTTCGTTTAATAATGGGCGAGGAAAGTCCGAACTCCGCAGAGCAGGATGCCTTGTAACACAAGGAGCCCGCAAGGGTTGGAAAGCGCAACAGAGAGTAGACGTCCCTTTCGCTTCGGTGAAAGAGTCAAGGTGAAACGGTGAGGTAAGAGCTCACCAGTTCCGGTGGTAACGCCGGAAGCTATGCAAGCCCCATCCGGAGCAACACAAATACGGAAGTAACACTTGGCTCGGGTCATGCTTCTGTGGTAGTGGCAACACCGGTCCGGTGACGGGCCGGGTAGATAAATGATCATCGTCCGTTCGTCCGTCAGCTGACGGACAGATGAGACAACAGAATTCGGCTTATGACCGACTTTGAGCTACTTAATATATAAGCACATGAGAGAACACTATGAAGTGGGTTTATCCCGACATATCAGGGGACGATGTTCTCGAGTTCAGTGAGCAATTTCGTTTATCCTATCTTTATACCTCCATCTTATTAAATCGGAATATCCGTTCAAAAGATGCATTAGATCAATATTTCAATAAAAAACTTTATTCTTTGTATGACCCTTTTCTTATGCAGGACATGAAGCTAACTGCCGATACTCTGATCGAAGCATGTAAAGAAAAAAAGAAGATACTCGTTTATGGAGATTATGATGTGGACGGAGTGACCTCGGCTTCTATTCTGTATCTTTTTCTTAAGAGCATGAACGAATCGTTGTACTATTACATTCCTGAAAGGGAAAAAGACGGTTATGGTGTTTCCCCCGAAGGAATAGAACATGCTATTGATCTTGGGATCGATCTTATTATTACCTGCGATTGCGGGATCACGGCCCATGAACAGGTCGACTATGCAAAGAAGAACGGTATAGATATGATCATTACCGACCATCATGAACAGGCGGATACTTTGCCGAATGCTTTGTCCATTTTAAATCCTAAACGAAAAGATAACAGCTACCCCTTCCGTGATCTCTGTGGTGCGGGAGTTGTTTATAAACTAGTTGAAGCCATCTGTCAAACGCTATATGGTTCAACGGAAAAAGCAGAACAATATCTGGATTTGGTGGCGATCGGTACAGCTGCAGATATTGTTCCCCTGGTAGATGAGAACCGATGCTTTGTCCGTGAAGGACTTGCCCGTATTCGCCGTCAGGAATGCCGGGTGGGAATTCTTGAGCTTTTCAATGTCTGTCAAATAGATTCACGGAGTATCACGGTCATAAATATCGTTTTCGGATTGGCTCCGCGTCTTAATGCGGTTGGAAGAATGGGATCTGCCTCCCGGGCAATCACCCTTCTGACCACAGATGACCGGTCAACAGCCCGTCAATATTCTGTTATCCTTCATCAGGAAAACGAGGAACGCCAAAAAGTTGAGCGAAAGGTGACTGAAAATGCCCTCTTTCAGGTCAAAGAAAAATACGGCGGGAACTTGCCCAAAGCTGTTGTCCTGGCGGGAGACTGGCATCCCGGTGTGATCGGGATCGTATCCTCCAAAGTCAAGGACAAGATCCACAGGCCAGTTTTTCTCATTGCTCTTAAAGATGGAATGGGCAGAGGAAGCGGTAGAAGCATTACGGGTTTTGATCTCTACGATGCGCTTTCTAACAGTGCCGATTGTCTCAATGGATATGGCGGACATCAGATGGCTGCCGGACTAACCATTAAAAAAGAGAACATTCCTGTTTTTGAAGAACAGTTCATCGCCTATGCGGAAGAACACATCACAGATGATATGCTAATATCCGCTATCCATGTGGAAGCTGATATCAAGATCGAAGAGATCAATAATCAACTTATGGGATTCTTGCATGATATGGAACCTTTTGGACCCGAAAATATGCGACCAAAATTTAGTATTAGTAATATAAACGTAGCAAATGCCAATATTTTAAAAGATAAACATCTTAAATTCGTTATTAGAGAGAACGGCTATTCATTGAATTGTATTGGTTGGAATATGTTGGAACAGTTCGAGTTGATCATGGATCCTTCGCAATATGTGGACATGGTCTTTGTTCCGACCATAAATGAATGGAATGGTGTCAAACGCATCCAGCTCGTGATCAAAGATATTCGCTCACATATCTCATAAGTTTTCATTGATTGAATAAAGAAATGGTCGTATTTTTTCGTAACGATACACCGAGGTAATGATGTTAGTTAAAAAGAATAAAGATCAAGTGAAAAACAAAGTTTCTTTCTGGACAATTAGCGTGCTGGTGATTATTATTTTATTCTCAGCTTTAATGGCACCGAAAAAACAGACATATCAGTACAACTATCAGGTAAGTGATATTACCCGGATGGATATAATTGCACCCTATGATTTTGATATATTAAAACAGCAATCTGCCATCCAGCGTGAACAGAATGAAGCAATTAAAAAGGTTCCTTTTGTCTTCACCGAAGATGAAAGTGTGGTCAGTGAGCAAATTGATCGTACCGAATTGTTTTTTCAAATGGCAAAAACACTGGAGCAGAGATATAACAAATATCAATATTCGTTACAGATCAGACGGATTCAGCGATATAGTACTGACGATTTTGCAAAACTGAATGAAACTGTACGTACTGACAGCAATGCATATATTGCGATAATAAATGCTTTTAAAGAACAATATGATATTCATGTTTCGGAATCACCGTTTACAGAGATATATTTGCCTACGGAAGCAATGCGTATCCCGCTTGATACTTTGAGAATGAATTTCATTACTCATCTTTCCATCCTTTTTGAAAGCGGAATTACCGATATCCCGATGGATTCCATTTTATCCACACAGATATCTGTGCGCAAACAGGGGATCGAGGCTCCGGCAACAGTTAAAAATATGTTCGACAGAACCTCTGCAACCGAACAGTTGACCGAAAATCTTACTAAGGATTACGAGATCTATTCCCAAAAGATACTGATCTCACGCATTGCCCAACTTCTTGTAAAACCTAACATGATCTATGATAAAGAACGCACGATCACTCGTCAGGAAGATGTGATCGGTCGTATTCCACTGGTGATGGGAAAGGTCTTCAAAGATGAAAAGATCGTCGGGGCCAATACGCTGATCACCCAGGAGATATACCAAAAAATATATTCTTTGAAATACGCCGAAGAAAAACGCAGCACAAATTTGCAGGGCATGAACGCCTTTTTAAAGGTTCTTGGCGATATTCTGATCATGCTGGTGTTCTATATGCTGTTCGTGCTCTTTTTGATCATGTACGATAAGTCGATCTTTGCAGATGTGAGCCGCTTTCTGCTATTGGCCATTTGTGTTGTGATCGCATTAGGATTAGGGTCTACGATCGCAATTCTGGCACCAACTCAGATGATTCTGGTACCTATCACGATCACTGCTATGCTGTTGATGATCTTCTTCGATGAAAGGGTCGCACTTATGGGTTCGGCTGTTGTTCTGCTTATACTGTCCTACATTATGGGTGGGTCATTCCGTTTTATCCTGATGCATGCTTTCCCTGCTGTTATGGCAATTATAGCCTTAAGAAGAAGCAAGTCCAGAGAGAATGTACTTCGGCCGTTGCTCTTTATATTGATCGGATATTTCGTTTCGGTCACTGCGATGAACATTGCTTCGCTGGAATCGATAAGCACCACCTTGATCATGATTGCGTTAGCTACCGGGAATGCCATTGTTTCCGTATTGGTCGCCAGTGGACTCATGATGGTTATTGAACGAATTTTCGGTGTGACAACCAGCCTGTCCCTGTTGGAACTTTCCGATATGAACCGTCCCTTATTGAAACGGCTTTCACTTGAGGCACCGGGAACCTTCAATCATTCTATTGTTGTCGGTAACCTGCTGGAAGCTGCCGCTGAAAAGATCGGTGCGAATTCCCTGCTGGCGCGTGTAGGTGCCTATTACCATGATATCGGGAAACTTTCCAAAGCGGATTATTTTGTCGAAAATTTGCAGGGTGGTGAAAATAAACTGGATCAACTGAAACCGCATATGGCGGCTAAAGTGGTCATTTCGCATGTTCGGAACGGACTTGAATTGGCCGATCAGCAAAAACTTCCCGATGTGATCAAAGATTTTATTGCGACTCATCACGGTACTATGACAGTTGATTATTTTTATCAAAAGGCCTTGGGTGAAAAAGGTGAAGAAGCCATTCAGGAAAATGAATTCCGGTATCCCGGCCCCAAACCCAAGACCAAAGAAACAGCTCTGCTTATGATCGTTGAAGCAGCTGAAGCGGCCGTTCGTTCCTTGCCTAAAGCCACACCTCGAAATATCGAAGCTAAGATAAAAGAAGTCATCAGCAAACGACTGAACAATGGTCAGCTGGATGAATGTCCTTTGAAATTTGCCGATCTTACCAAGATATCCTCATCTATCTATCCTTTGCTTGTGGGACTTTATCACGAGCGCATCCCATATCCCGAAGATAAAAAGGAAGAGGAAAAAAATGAGAAGGCAGCAAAAACTAAAGATGTAAAAGCATGAATCAAGCCATAGAGTTCTTTCGTGAAAGCTCCGTTGAGATCACCTTGGATGAAGATGAAGCGAAACGTATTATCACTGCTGTGATGACAGATCTTGGGTATCCCGAATTTTCGATTAATATTATTTCTCTTGAAGATGATGCCCTGCGTGAAATAAAAAAAGAGTATTTCCAGCAGGATGTTTTTACCGATATCATTTCGTTTAACATAGATCAGGAACCACTGGAAGGGGAACTGTATATCAGTCCCGAGCGCATCCGTCAAAATGCAGTAAAATTTAAACAGGCTGTCGATCGGGAATTTGCGCGAATATTAATACACGGGGCTTGCCATCTTTGCGGTTATGATGATATCTCCGAGGAAGAGAAAAAAGAAATGACAGCACTGGAAAATCGCTTTTTAACTCAATATTTTAATAAATAACATGTCCATCGAATTAAATATTTTGCTTTTTATTGTACTGCTGATTTTTTCAGGGATCTTTTCGGGTTCCGAAACAGCCCTTTTTGGTACGCGCAAAGAGGGTTTGCGCAAACTGAAAGGCATAGCGGCAAAGCGTACTCTAAAACTTCTTGATAAACCACAAAAATTACTGATAAGCATTCTGATCGGAAATACTATTGTCAATATCGCATTAACTGCTTTGGTTGCATTGTTTACCTATGAATTATCCGAACAATATGGATGGCCTCACTTGCTAACCGCTTTTCTCGAAGTGGTGGCTGTAACGCTCATGGTCTTGATCTTTGGCGAGATCATCCCCAAGACCATTGCTTTGCGCAATATGCAAAAGGTAAGTCTGGGCATGAGCTGGTTCATCGGTATTTGCTATACCCTGTTCTTTCCTCTGACCATTATTCTTTATTTCATTGGAAAGATCACGGAGAGATCGCTCAGGGTTGGCAAGGACACCCTGATCGAGCATGAAGAGGATATCAAGACACTGGTCCAGATCGGGGAAGAACGGGGAGAGTTCGAAGAGAAAGAGATCGAAATGATCACCTCGCTTTTGGAATCCACGGACACCTGTGTGCGGGAGATCATGATTCCCCGGCCGGATATGATTTCTGTGGATGTAAACCGCTCCATGAAAGATATTTTCTTCTTTGTTGCCAACCAACCTTTTGCACGTTTTCCCGTTTTTAAGAATGACCTGGACAATATCATCGGTTTTATTTTTGAGAAAGATATTTTGCCTTATATAGATGGAAGAAAAAAGACTAATATCGAGAATCTTTTGCATCCGCCGCTCTTTTTGCCGGAGAAGTGCTCCGTCTCGCATGCGATCACCGTCTTTCAGGAAAAGAAGACCAAGATCGCCATTGTGGTGGATGAATACGGCGGGACCAGTGGACTGGTGACGCTTGAGGACGCTATTGAAGAGATCGTTGGCGATATTCAGGATGAGAATGAAGTTCAAAGTCCTTATTTAAAATGGCTGACCCGCAATGAATGTGCCGTTAATGCAGCCATAAATCTGGATGATCTGGAAGAAATCCTTGATATTACTTTTCCCGAAGAGCGAGTCTATGATACTCTGGGAGGATTTGTGATGGA
Source organism: Fidelibacterota bacterium (assembly GCA_034660515.1). Lineage (GTDB taxonomy): Bacteria > Fidelibacterota > Fidelibacteria > Fidelibacterales > Fidelibacteraceae > M50B103. Next base: position 11,866 of record JAYEJI010000140.1, on the reverse strand, counting down.
TCATCTGGGACGTATTCCGGACAAACATGATTCTTTCCGCTACAAAAACCACATTTTTCTCGTTGATGAAATGCAGCATCGCCGGGTACAACGAATAAGAATAACAAAGAAATAGTAAGCAGTAGACACTAAGCTGTAATCAGAAGTAAACAGTGAACAGTAAACAGTGAACAGTGAACAGTGAACAGTCGCAATTCGTGATAAGTGTAGGGAACAGGCACGCCTGTTCCGGAATATGTTAGGATACATAAACCTTTTTTTAATTGATATTTTGATGACTGCAATCAATATTTTACCAAACAAGGAATTACATGAAAGAATTTGATGAACTGATCGAGGTCGTTCGTACCCTCAGAGCCCCCGGGGGCTGTCCCTGGGACCGTGAACAGACCCGTGAGTCCCTGATACCCTATTTCCTTGAAGAGGTCCATGAGGCCATCGAAACCATCGAACATAAAGAGATCGATAAGCTTCGTTATGAACTGGGCGATGTACTTTTGCATATTGTTTTCCAAACTGTGATCGCAGAAGAGAATAAAGAATTTACCTTTGAGGACGTGTGCAGCGGCATCCGGGATAAAATGGTCAATCGCCATCCGCATGTTTTTCAATCCGATAAAGAATATACACCTGCAGAAGCAAAAGAAATTTGGGAGCAGGAAAAAGGGAAAAAGAAAAAAGGAAAACTATTGGATGGTATTCCCAAGACCCTGCCGGAATTGCATCGATCCTATCGCATGCAACAGAAAGCTTCGGCTGCAGGGTTCGACTGGGATGATGTCAGCGACGTTTGGAAAAAACTCGACGAAGAAATTGGCGAATTCAAAGAAGCACTGGAATCCGGCGACAAAGTTCATTCAGAAGAAGAGTTCGGCGATATCCTTTTCGCCCTTGTTAATCTCTCCCGTTTCTACGATATCCATCCCGAACGTGCCCTCAAGGAAAGCAATGAAAAATTCTATCGTCGCTTCGGCAAAGTGGAAGAACACTACGCCAAGGAAAAGCGATCGATGAAAGATGATAGCTTGGAAGAGTTGGATAAAGTATGGGAAGAGGTGAAGAGTAAAGAGTAGGGAGAAAGGAGAAAAGAGTAAAGAGTAAAAAGTGAAGAGTGTAGGGAACGGTCGTGACCGTTCCTTTTTTATTTCCTAAAAAAGCATTTTTTCCATTGAAATTATCATTTTTTATATTAAGTTATTATTAGCATATGCCAATAACGGAGGAAATATGCCACGACCACATAAAACACGACGCATCTATGGAGAGTTTGAAGCGGATTACTTTAAACCGCGTGGACGAAGGATGTCAGAACTCAAAGAGATCCACCTTGAAGCGGATGAGATAGAAGCCTTGAGGCTTGCAGATCTTGAGTTCCAATACCAGAATGATGCGGCGGATATGATGGGTATATCACGGCAAACCTTCGGGAATATTGTTAAGCGTGCGCGGCAAAAGGTCGCGGACGGATTGATCAATGGAAAAGCCATTCGTTTAACCCCCGCCGTATCGGGAAGAATGCGATGCCGGGGTTGTGGCCGCAGATGGGCAGAAACTGCATACGTGCAAGAAAACGGACACTGCCCGGATTGCGATAGTGATGCGGTTGAAACCGAAACATTACCACTTCCCGGCCATGGACGGGGAAAACGAAGAAATGGAAATAGATAAAAAAAAGGAGTATAACAATGCCTAGAGGAGACAGAAGAGGCCCGGATGGAATGGGTCCAATGACAGGAAGAGGATTGGGGTATTGCAACAGATACAACGATCCCGGATATACAAAACAAACTCCGCGCGGAGGAATGGGCCTTGGCAGAGGTTTTGGCCAAGGTGCCGGATACGGTAGAGGATTTAGCTGGAGAGCAAATACTCCCTACGCTCCTTCAGTTGCTTATGAGCCGCAGGATGAATTGCAGGCGCTCAAAAATGAAGCAAAACAAATGAAAGAAAGCCTGGATGCGGTCAATGAGAGAATAAGCGAATTGGAAAAGAAGTAAATGATAAAAGTAAATGAAGAAACCTGTATGGGATGTGCCCTGTGTGTCCGGGTGTGTCCCAGCGGATTTGAAATGGTGGGCAATATTGCAAAAGTGAAGGACCAGGAAGCAAATTGCATGGAAGAAGCCATAGAGGTTTGTCCCGTCGATGCGATCTATAAGGAAAATAGTGAAGCTGCTGAAATTCATAAAAATTCAAATATCGGTACAAGGATCAATACCGGGAAAAGCCGTCCCGGTCGCGGCTTGGGAAAAGGAAGCCGGAGCAAAGGCTCCGGTATGGGAAACGGTCCCGGAGGATATTGTATATGTTCTTCGTGCGATTATCAAATACCTCACCAACCCGGTGTTCCCTGCTATGAGCAGAAATGTCCAAAATGTAACATAAGCATGATCAGACAATAAGAGGTACAGGAATATCTATGAAAATTGCCATTGCAAGCGGAAAAGGCGGAACAGGCAAAACAACCTTGTCGACAAATCTTGCATCATTTATTGCTGAAAATACAAAGGTCGTTCTTGCCGATCTTGATGTAGAGGAACCCAATTCGAAATTATTTGTTCATGGTGAATTAGTTCATCAGGAAGCAAAATATAAAATGATCCCGGAATGGGTTCAAAATAAATGCGATCTATGTGGAATTTGTAGAGAAGTATGTAATTTCAATGCCATTACACAGATCCTGGACGAGATCATAGTGTTCCCTGAACTCTGTCACGGTTGCTATGCATGTTCGGAACTTTGTCCCATGGATGCCCTGCCGATGAAACCCAAAAAAATGGGTATGCTGACACATTATGAAACCGGTGATCTTTCATTGATAGAGAGCAAACTGGATATCGGAGAAGAACAAGCGGTGCCGCTGATCGCTCAGACTCTGGAATACGTTGACAAAACCTTTCCGCAGGATATTGTTAAGATCTACGATTCACCGCCGGGAACGTCCTGTCCCGTGATCGAAGCCACCAAACATGCGGATACTATTATTTTGGTAACAGAACCCACACCCTTCGGATTGCACGATCTTAAACTTGCGGTGGAAACGATCAGAGAGATCAAAAAACCCTTTGCTGTGGTGATCAACCGCCATGGTATCGGAGATAATAAAGTAGAACAATATTGTGAGGAAGAGAATATTTCAATTATTGCGACCATACCCAATCAGCGTAAAATTGCAGAACGCTATTCCGAGGGAAAACTACTTTACAAAGAAATACCCGCGGTACGATCCGCACTTATGTCAATCATGAAGTATATTGACACATTGCATCCGGGGAAAGAAATATTATGAAAGAAATAGTGATCATATCAGGAAAAGGCGGAACAGGAAAAACCTCCATAACGGCATCTTTTACTGTATTGGGAGGACAGGATGTAGTCACTGCGGATTGTGATGTGGATGCAGCGGACATGCATTTACTGCTTGAACCGGATCGGGGGCGATCGGAAGATTTTTTCAGCGGCCAGTTGGCTCATATTGATCAGAATATCTGTACTCAATGCGGAAAATGTGCCGAAATCTGCAGATATGATGCCATACCTGTCATCAATGGACAACATCATGTCGAGCCCTTGAGTTGTGAAGGATGCGGTTACTGCGCACGGATCTGTCCTGTCAATGCGATCACCAATATAGATAATCATGTCGGACAATGGTTTGAATCAAGCATCAAGACCGGAAGCAAAATGGTGCATGCCCGGATGAAAGTCGGCGCGGAGAATTCCGGCAAGCTGGTTGCAAAAGTAAAAAAAGAAGCTAAACGCATAGCGGAGGCTGAACAAAAACAATGGGTGATCGTCGACGGTTCTCCCGGAGTCGGCTGCCCGGTCGTTTCATCGCTTTCGGGAGCAAGTTATGTGGTTTTCGTAACGGAACCCACAGTTTCCGGATTGCATGATCTTAAACGCGTTCATGAGCTTGTAAATAAATTTAGAATACCGTCCGGTTGCATCATTAACAAAGCGGACCTGAATAAAAATAAAAAAAACGAAATTCGCACCTTCTTAAAAGAAATGCAGATCGACCATATTGCGGATCTGCCCTATGATGAAAATTTTACCAAAGCCATGACCGAAGGAAAAACGATCATTGAATTTGGGGAAAATGATCTGAAAGAAATATTGGAAAAAAGTTGGGAAATGATCAAAGAAAAAGTAATTAATTTGAATTAAATCCAAACAACAAACAAAGGGAAAATATGAACATTGTATTTACAACAAAAGGAACAACCTGGGACTCAGCCATGGATCCCCGGTTTGGCAGAACGGAATATTTCATTATTCTTGACGAAGAAAAAAACGAATTGAAAGCCATTGATAACTCAGAGGTCACCCAGGAAGCACACGGTGCCGGACCTAAAGCAGCACAAAAGCTTTTTGAAGAAAAGGCAGACATTTTGATCACAGGAAACGGTCCCGGTGGGAATGCGCGGACAGTTCTTGAAAAAGCGCAAATAAAAATATATGTCGGTGCAGGCAATATGACCGTATTGGAAGCATACGAAGCTTACAAGAACAATAAACTGGAAAAATTCTAAAAGATACCGTAGATCGATCAGGGGAGGATTGAATTTGGAGAAAAAAATAAAGATCGCATTCGCCACAAATGACGGAAAAACCTATAATGATACTCATTTTGGCGATTCGGATTACTATGATTTGTATGAATTGAGCGAAACGAAAGCGGTATTTCTTGAGCGAATTACCAATACCGTTGACGAAGAAGAAGAGGTGCATGCTGATCCGAAAAAAGCAAAAGGAATCATGAACCTGCTCGTAAAAAATGGCGTACATACGGTTATTTCAAAAATTTTCGGTCCAAATATCAAACGTATTAAGAAAAAATTCGTCTGCATATTGATGAATAATGCTTATTTGGATGACAGCATTTCATTTTTATGCAAAAATTTAGAAAAGGTTCATAATGAATGGGCCAAAGGCGAAGAAAGAAAGCATTTGGATTTTAGGAATAAATAATAGTAAAATCCAAATAAAAATAAAGGCAGGAATATGATCATTACCATACCTATCGTTGAAGAAAAATTATCACAACATTTTGGCCATTGTCAGTATTTTATATTTTTCCATATTGACAAGGATATGCACATCTTTAAAACGGAAAACAAAATACCGCCACCCCATGAACCGGGGGTTCTCCCTAAATGGCTTGCTGATGAAAAAGCGGACGTCATTATCACAGGCGGGATGGGAATGCATGCTCAACGGCTTTTTACCCAATATGGTGTTAAGGTTGTGTTGGGGGCAGAAAGCGGTGACCCAAAGAATATTGTTGAAAGCTGGCTTAATGGCGAATTAGTAAGCGGAGATAATGCTTGCGATCATTAAATGAATTGTTACGATTGAGTCAATTTGAATTGTTATCATTGACTCAATGAAATTGAATCAAAATAAAACACCCAGCCACTGGCTGGGTGTTGTGTATCCCGTAGGGGAATCGAACCCCTGTTGCAGGAATGAAAATCCTGAGTCCTAACCGCTGAACGAACGGGACACTTATCAAGCCCGAAATAATAAAATGTTTTGTTCACAGAGGCAAGGATTTTTTTTATATTTTTATTGAGAATACAAAATAAATCTATGAGGCTATCATAAAACGATATTTCATCCTTTTTATCATTTTATTGGGTTTCGCCTTTGCAACAGAGCTCGAAAACCTTCAACCATCAACTATTTTCGACCAGCCAGCACCCATCCGCCAGCTGGCGGAAGGTCGGGCTGGCTGGTCTTTTCTCCCACTCTCCCTTTCGTATCCACATACTCTCGCTTCAATTCAGGGTTTCTCTAAATAGGTCATTGTAAAATACTTATCAGGTACATTTGGATTAAATATCACTTGATCCATGACCATGTCCGAACTACGTCCATTCTGTAAATTATCTATCTTCATGTTCGTAATAATAAATTTGTGATTGATCTTATCCATCTCACGATATTCTAAAATACTTAATGTTTTATGGAGTTCATCATCGAAATCATAATATTCAGATTGTGTAAGAATATTATCGGATTTATTTATCCAGGATATTTTTCTTAGAAAACCGTATTCATCTTCTTTGTTAGTATTAATGGGGCGCATTTCAATCTTCCAGCAAAGCTGACCACTTATTACTTCTTCTCCCAATATCTGATAATTGAAATCATTCATATTTGGGGCACTCATATCTGCATTAGAAAACTCTGAGCCCATGAATGATTTACTCTTTTCACTGGAAACGATACGGCGAGATTGACGATTTGCCGGAATATATACCCACATATCATCTTCTCGATCATCATTATCAACAATAAGCATTCCCATACCTTTGACATCAGCCGGCTCCATAAAACGTATAATACGTTTTTCTATCTTTCCCGGATATTCTTTTGAAGCCATTGCTGTTTTGCGAATACGTTCACGATCTTTGGCATCACGAATGACCAAGGTCGAAATTGATTCCAATCCACTTATTTTTGTTTTTTTGCGAGCTGTTTCCATAATATCAAACGCACTTTGCGCGATCATTGATTCTCCGAACAACAGCATAAATAATATAAGACTGATCTTTTTCATCATAACTCCTTAGGTTCAAGAAATTTTGGTTTATATACAAGACACATTGCAGGAACAAGCACGAGTGCAGCCAGCAGACATACTGATATTGATATTACAACGAGAAATCCAAAATATTGGATTGGTAAAAATGATGAGAACACTAGCGCAGCAAATCCCACGATTACCGACCAGGCGTTGAATATAATACCCTTTCCGGAGCCTTGCAGGGCTTTTTGAACGCCTTCCTGCATTGACCCGCTTTCACGATATTCGTCACGGTAGCGCCAAAGAAAATGGATGGTATAATCAATGCCGACACCGATCATGACCGAAGAGAGAAGTGCAGTTGCGGCATCCAGCCTTACTTGAAAGTATCCCATTAATCCGAATAAAATACTTTCAGCAAGCAGTAAAGGAAGAGAAGCAAAGATACCCGCCCAAAAGGATCGAAAAACGATCATAAGAATGATCATTACCGCCACGATTGCCAATATCAGAGATTTAACCTGTCCGCCTACAATGGCGAGATTCATTTCAGATGTAATGAGCGCTTCACCACCCAGCATGGTTACATTGGTGTCGTTTTTAGTGAGAACCCCGATCTCCTTAACCACATTATTAATTATATTCCCATCTGCTTTATTGATACGGATGATCATTTGTGCTTGTTCATAATTAAAATCGATCAATTGCTCAAAATCATCCGGATCTCCGTTCATATAGTAAAGCTCCATATACTGGGCAACCGCTTGAGATGTCTCAGGAATTTGATCGTAGCGTGGGTCTTCATCATCATAAAGACCTTTGGATATTTCTTTGATCGCATTAACGACAGATGTAACCTTTCCGATATCCGGATGTTCAATAAGTGCGAATTCATAGGATTCCATACGCTTAAGTAAAACAGGATCTTTGATATTTCCTTCAAATAATATGGAAAGGGTTTGTGCACCACCAAAATGTTCATTGATCAATTTACTGCTACGTTTTATGGTGTGTTTATCCTTGAAAAAATTTTCCACATTGCCATCAATTTTTAAACCGAGCATCCCTACGGCAATTGCAACAGAAACTATAAGTGATGTTGCGACAATTATTTTAGGATGGTGAATGATAAATTGACTGAGTGCTTTTAGAAAGCGATCCAGAAATTGTGACCGATGTTTTCCATTACGAAATTTCTTTTTCCGGGCTTTTTTAGGCAGGTAACTCAGAAATGCGGGGATAAATAAAAGACTTAAGGCCACGGCCCACATAATTCCAAGAGATGCTAAAACACCCAATTGGCGTGCGTGAACAATGATGTGAACCAATAATCCAAGTATCCCCACAACAGTAGTAATGCCAGTGACTAAAATGGGGTATTTTAAACTGGTGAAAGTATTTTTTGCCAGTTCTGTTTTATTCCAATCGGGATGCTTTTCCAGCAGCTCATTGTATTTGGCTATCATATGGATCCCGTAATCATTCGCAACGGCAATAAGCATGACCGGCATTAAAATAGTCACAATTGCAATTTTCCATCCGAGGATCGGCATAAACCCAAAAGAAAGGATCATTGCCATCAATACTGCCCCAAAGGGAAGTAAAATTCCCCGCAATTGTTTAAATGCAAAATACAGCATCCCGGTCATTAAAAGAAAGCCGATTGGCAGAAGAAATGCAACATCCTTGAAAATATCTTCTATAATGGTGGCATTGACAATAGGGATGCCCCCCTTATAAAGTGTCTCAGTTCCGGCATTTTCTTCAAGTATCATTTCGATCTTATGAACAATTTTATTTTCTTCATTGTTTTTTTTCGGTGTTATTAAAATAGCGGTTTTTGTAAAATCTTCAGAAACCACCGTTCCCAAAACAAGTGAGTTTTCCCGAAGATCTTCCCGCAAACGTTCTCGATCATTCAGTGATCTTGGAATACGTTTAATAGCAGGATCCACGATCATAGCACCGGCATCATTTTTTATTTGTTTTAGGGTATAAAGAGAAGTAACACGTTCAATATCGCCATGGCGCTGAAATATTCGAGTAAGTTTTTTTACACGTTCCAGCGTTACAGGATCAAGTACATCGTCAGTCTCCAGAACAACAATAATAAGATTATTACTACCAAAAACAGATTCAATATGTGTTGTTTGAATGCGTGATGACATAGTCGATGGTATCATATCATTGATATCCGGCTCAATTTCTAAATGCATTAATCCAAAAACAAATAACAGGGTCAAAATTGGAAAAACGAGAATAATCGCAAGGCGATATTTTATAATGAATTGTTCAATACGCATAGTTTATCCCGTTAAAAAGTAAGTTTGAGTTCACAATAGTATCCGTTATAAAGCGGTTTTAAGAGTTCAAAAAGAGTGCTCTCCTTGCCATGATAAAGATTCATACCAAGGGATAATTGCAGAGCATCTACTATATCAATATTCATCCGTGCTGCAATGAGATATTCTTCAGTGCTAAAATTGTAGCTAAAAGGAATTTCTATTTCAAAGGTCTCATGAAAAAGATTCATGGCTACACGAGCAAATATATTATGCGCACATTCCTCTGTTTGGCGGAAAAACAGTCGATTATAAACAGCCAACTGATAATCCATTAACAACATAGGGTTGGGGGGTTCAGAGAGTTCACTAAAATCCGAAACAAATTTCATGTTGTATTCCAACATAACATGGAGTACTCCAAAAGACCGATCAAGCCCCAAGGTCAACTGAACTTCCGGGTGGGGTATGTAATATCCCAGGCTATCTTCCTCGGGAAGCATGTAGGAGCCTTCAAAACGAAAACTCCAGGCATTATAGTTGAAAGCAGCATCGAACCCAAAAACCTGCTGTCGCCATACTTGTTGAGAAAAGTCGTAGGTGATCTGTGTAGGGGAAATTATATGCATTTCCGCCGCAAATCCAGGCTGAAGTGAATAGGCGTTAAGATAGGAAAAGGATGCATCGTATTCAGAGGTCAAGAGATCAATTTTAACGGCACCTCCGCTATTGGTGAATGATCTTTCCGGTAGTGTAATATCCTTATATTCAACATTAACCGGCATATCAAATACCGAGACCGGCAATGAATTTGGTGTATAAAGGGGTATCCATATTCCCTGGACTTTGAAACCCGAACCTATCTGAAGAGAAGAATTTATCAGGAAGTTTCCCATGCGCATATCATTTGGATCAATATACATATAGCGCATGTCTTTGGGCGTAATATTATCTGTCGACTTATAAACATCAGCGCGCCCCCAGGGTAATATTTGTTTTCCCAGTCGTGTATTGAAAGCACCCAAAGAAACATCAACATAGGCCTCCCGAAGATCAACGTTCATATTGTGCTCATCAAAATAATTAAAACTTGTAAAGCGCAGATCGGCATAAGCAAATCCGATATTTTCTTTTTTTGCTTTAATTTTTAAGTTGACCTGTGAATTAATGAATTTTGAGTACAGAGAATCACTTTCACCATCAAAATATATTGAGTTGCGAATATCACCGGAAAGTTCATATGCATTTACGGATGTTTGCTGCGCACTCTCAAAAAGACCTTGAGCAAAGAGGATGTTCATTAATAAAAACAATAATAGGCGTTTCATTTATTTCACTTTTATTAAACCAAGAGACAATAAGATAATATTCATTCCCATGCGCCCAACGTTAGCGGTTTGAACTTAAAAAAATGAAATAGCCGGTAATGAATAACGAGAAATAAGAAAAAAAGTGAATAATTAAAAAATCTGCAGAATGTGCAGATTGAATTTTGTTTTTTATAACTTTCAGTTATCAACTATTCTCGACTAGCCAACACCCATCCGCCAGCTGGCGGAAGATCGAGATGACAGGTCTTCTCCACCTTCAACTATCAACTATCAACCTTCCTGTACTCCGACGGAGTAACTCCCACATATTTTTTAAATAAAGTATTGAAAGATGATTTCGAATTAAAGCCCGCATCATAACCGATAGCTAAAACGGTAAGATTATTATTTTGGGGATCTTTTAGACGCAGCTTGGCATCTTCGATACGATACTCGTTAATAAAAGTGTAAAAGTTTTTCCCAAATTCTTCATTCAGTACTTGTGTGACATGATGCCGGGGCGCTTGCAAGTGTTGGGAAACATCTAAAATACTTAACTCCGGTTCCCGAAATAATTTTTTATCTTTCATCAGGGAAAGCAATTTTTCTTGCAGTTTTTTCATATTTTCCGGGCGAAGGCCGGAACGTTCGTACTTAGGTTTTTCAACCGGAACCTCCTCAGGATAGATACGATCCTGCTGGTATCCGAAAATACTGAAAGCGAAGGAATAGAAGACCAAGATAATATTTCCTACCAAAAGTGGGTCAAAATTAAAGTTCCGGGCAAATACTCGAGTGAAACCAAGAGCGAAAAGCCCAAAATATAAAACAAAAAATGTAATTGAAACGAACAAAGCCCAGCCCAAAGTGATTTTCTGGGAGGTATGGGAATATAAGTCTTTGATCTTCTTTCGGTGTATCCCAAGTTTTATAAATGTCATAATAGAATATCCAAGGATAGATATCATAAACAAAATAGCATATGAAAGACGAACACCTCGATAAGGATCGTTTACGAGGAAATCATCGAAGATCAGTATAGGTTGATTGCGATAAACAAGCGCAAGAACGGCAAAAGCGATCACAGGAAGCAACCATGAAATATAGTAATGACGCAAATGCGGTTTGGGATCGATCAATGTACGGATATACATATACATCAAAGGGCCATAAACGAAGGGAGAAATTGGAAAGGCAGTGATCGTAAACCTGGTATTGAACAGCGATATCATCATTTGCAGGGAAATCGCAAAGAGCCAAACCGTCAAAATGCGATCCGGTAAGCGAGCGTTTTTCTTAAGCAAAAGCATGATGCCCGCGTAAAAGGATTGCGCAAAACCAATAGATAGCACTGCAATGTTCAATGCGGTATAATCGCTCATGAAAACCCCATTATGGTTTTAGGCCCTGTAGCACGGAATCCCGCTTACTTGTTTTTTGGGCATCAGGATAAATGGGCAAAACTTGCAAACGTAATTCCTGTCCCTTTTTCATGATAGTAGAAAGCGGATCTTCTTTTACTCGCAGAAAATGATAACCCAATGTATAATATTTTACAGGTTCATAAGGTTTAGGATCATCTTTATGATCTTTGTTATAAAGCTTGATCTCAGCGTTGCGGATCTCGATAGGTGCATTGTGCTCGGCTTTTTTTATATTTGACGCTTGGACATTATCCAATACATCCAGATAGAGCTGCTGTTTAACCTCGGGTCGTGTGGAATGCAGGAAATAAATCG
>JAYEJI010000139.1:0-2311 GCA_034660515.1 Fidelibacterota bacterium | reverse complement strand
GCTTAACATCTCGAACGGAGTTTTTCCAATGACAGATCAAGCTTTATCGTCTTCGCTTATTGTATCCTTTGTTTTCGTTTTGCTTGATTTTATGCTTTTTTTGACTTTAAGGCAATATACAATGACATAATATCTATTTGCTAGTTTATAAATGACTTTCAAGCTTCTCGTCACTCGTTTCTAGAAAGATTAATCATTTCAAATTCATCCTTGACTTCTTGAAACAATTCTTCATAACTTCACACCAGTTAGGGGCGCTGCGGAAGGAGAAGTTCCGTCGGCTGAGAAGAACCCTGGAACCTGATCCGGATAATACCGGCGGAGGAAAACATGAAATGCCTTCTATTTAGTCTTGCGGTCCTTGCCGCATGCCTGCCTGTCTTCGGACAAACACAGATCACCGGAACTATTATCAATGCCGAAACCCAAAAGGGTGTTATTGCGGCAAATGTAGAAATTCCTGACTTGAAAACCGGAACTTATACGGATAAAAATGGTCAATTTGAGCTTGAAATTGATCATTTTCCCGTTAATTTGAAAATATCACACATCGGTTATGAAACATTATTTCTGACCGGTGAAAATCCCGATTGTGAAATAGCTTTAAAACCTATGGTGCTTCATGCCGATGAAGTTCTGGTGACCGGGAAACGGGCGATCACGGGAAAAACCCCCATTGCATTTACCACACTCGAACGTGAAGATATCGATATGCTTTACCATCAGCAGGATGTTCCCATGGTCCTGGATATGGAACCCGGAGTATATGCTTATTCGGATGCCGGGAACGGAAGTGGGTATACTTATTTGAATATTCGCGGTTTTTCACAGGATCGTATTGGTATTATGTATAACGGTGTTCCCTTAAATGACCCCGAAGCTCATGCGGTCTATTGGGTGGATCACGGCGATGTGCTCAATGATGCCTCGGATGTACAAGTCCAGCGGGGGATAGGGAATTCCTTATCATCAGGTGCCTTTGGAGGTTCGGTGAATATGGAAAGTGACATTTCCAAACTCAAACCAGGTGTAAAAGCTATAATCGGATATGGAAATTATCTTGATGGAAACGGTTTGAATGCTCCGGGCGGGAAACGTTCCATCTCCTATGTCGGAAAACCTTTCCCGGAACAGGGCGTATCTTTTTCTTTTCGTTTCTCTGATCTGGACAGTGACGGTTACCGCATCGGAAGCGGTACCGAACAGCGATCTGCGCATGTGGGCGCACAGTGGGTACAACCCACCCATATGACCCGTGCGGAATATCTATGGGGACATGAAAAAACGAATTTCTCCTGGGACGGTGTAAGTCCGCAATACGGTTTCGATCTGAATGATATGAATGACCGGCGATATAATTTCTATGCTGATACAAGCTATCAAGGCGGATATTCGGATGTGAACAAGGATGTCTTTACACAATCCATATTTTTATTGAACCATACGCATTTGTTCAATGAAAATATTAAACTGTATGCATCTGTTTATCATGTGAATGGGGAAGGGTATTATCAGCAATTCAAGGGTTCATCCAATCCGGATGAATACAATCTGCAGGATCATATTGATACCAGCGAAGTGAATCTGATCACCCGTAAATGGCTGGATAATCATTACACAGGTGGAATTGGCGATCTGAGTTACAGTTTCCCGAATTCCATTTTATCCATCGGTGGAGATTTCCGTTTTTATGGGTCTACACACTACGGCGAAGTTCTTTTTATTCAAGATCAAGGCTACCTTCCTGAAGGACATCGCTTTTATGAAAATATCACAGGTAAAAATTCAGCTTCGATCTATATTCAGGAAATGATCACTCTCTTTGATAAATTGTTTATCCAGGGAGATGTTCGTTATCTCATGCATCGCTATGAAGTAAAACAGGATACTGTCGGTGTTTTTACCAATCCGTATCACTTTATTATACCCTATCATTTTTTGGATGCACATATCGGACTACGTTATAATTTTACCCGGGAATTTTCGAGTTTTTTCAATGTTTCCACATCCAAGCGTGAACCTTCAAGCAACGACCTTTATGATGATAATGATGTAACGGTACCTGCAGCGGTGCTTGATCCCTACAATGGAGCAGTCACAGATCCATTGATCCGACATGAATCCCTTGTAGATGTGGAGTTGGGATTGGATTATATCAGTGATAAAATGACACTCACTTTGAATGCCTATCGCATGGATTTCCGGAACGAACTGATCCCGGTTTATTACCGTTATCAGGATGCAGATGATGTATTACGCGGGAATGCGCCAAAAACCCTGCATCAGGGTATAGAACTGGCGGTTCATCTTC
>JAYEJI010000138.1:0-2315 GCA_034660515.1 Fidelibacterota bacterium | reverse complement strand
AGGGAATATAGAAGTACGATTTTAGAAGATACCTGCAAAAAGCGGAGCTTTTTGCGCCTTTCCCCCAAAGAACACTGTAGAGACGCAGCAACCTGTCCTTCGAAGCTCGAAGAGCGTAGTAGGATGTTGCGTCTCATATTTGATATATTCAACCACTCCCTCCTACGCTAAAGCTACGAAGGGCAGGCTTCGTGGAGAGATCTATTATATTACGAGAGTCCATTTATAGTTAAAAGTTGAATGTTTAATCAAGCGATGTGTAGGGAACAGGCACCTGTCCTGCGAAGCTCAAAGAGCGAAGAATGAGGCCTGTTCCTTTACCAATTACCTAAAATCATTTCAATATATTCCTCGTCAAATACATGAGATCCCAGTTCCATCCTTCGCCAAGGTTTTGGAATGGCAGACAAGCCTGGGATGACATGTGTTTTTTATATCTTATAATTTTGTGATGTTGCTCACACTTGATTATATCAATTAGATGTTAGGCAATTTATTCCTTATTTTTAATAAAATTTTGATAATCAATAGGGTGACAATGCATTATCTCAGCATGGATGACAAATTTCTTGATCTGATTTATTCTATCAGAAGTAAGTATGTTATGCTGGATCGTGATTTAGCGAAACTGTTTCAGGTGGAGACGAGAATACTAAATCAAGCAGTGAAAAGGAATAAATTACGTTTTCCGGAAACATTCTGCTTTCAAATGAATGATGAGGAATTTATAAATTGGAAATCACAATTTGTGATATCCAATTCAGAAAAGATAGCTTTAAGAAAGAATCCTTTTGTATTCACAGAACAGGGAGTTGCGATGCTTTCGGCAGTTTTGAGAAGTGAAACGGCAATAAAAGCCAGCATCCAAATCATGGATGCCTTTGTAAAAATGCGTAATTTTTTACAAACCAACAGGGCTGTGTTCAAACGATTGGATTATCTGGAGATCAGGCAATTATCTTCAGATATGAAAATCGATGGTATATTGGAGGCAATCCATCAAAGATCCGATCCAAACGAGCAGGGAATTTTCTTTGAAGGTCAGATCTTTGATGCATACCAATTTGTTTCAGATTTACTCAGAAGGGCTAAAAAGTCTATAGATCTCATAGATAATTTCATTGATGAAAGAGTTTTTACTTTACTGAATAAACGTAAAATGGGTATTATAGCTACCATTCATACAAAAAAGATCACAGAACAAATTAAAAATGACCTAAAAACCTATCATAAACAATATGATCCGATAAATATCATTATCAACCGGAGTTTTCACGACCGTTTTCTATTAATTGATAAAAAAAACTTATATCATCTTGGGGCATCGATAAAGGATCTGGGTCATAAATGTTTTGCTTTTTCAAAAATGAATAATAAAGTGCGCGATTTGATCATAAAAGAACTTTATGGTAGCGATCAATAATTTATGGATTTAGAAATTTAGGGGAGGGGTAATTTTAATAAAAGCGATGTAGGGAACAGGCATGCCTGTTCCCTTTTTTATTTCATTTCAATATTTTTATCGTCAAATACATGAGATCCCGGAAAATAAGAAGCACGTCATCCCGGATAAGCTTCCTGTAGCAAGCTTTCCGGGATGATATGTTATATTATTATGATTTGAAATGTATGGAACGGTTTCAAACCGTTCCATACTATGCATATTCACGAATTATTTCATTCTATAAGACTTATCCAACATCTCATCAATCCTCACAAACTTCCTCCTTCGCGCAAGGCTACGGAGGACAAGCATATCCTATTTTCTATACGCTTTATCCAGCATTTCATCAATACGCACAAATTCGTATCCTTTATTCTCGAGTTCCTCTATTAATTCATCTAGCTTCGTATAGAACTTCTCCGTTCTCTTCGGATCGGCGCCGATATGAATGAGCATAATAAAGCCGTTGAGCGTATTTTTTGCTTCATAGATCATGATCGACTGATAGATCTCTTTGTTATCGTGGTATTTGTCACCCATGTCTGGAGTTGTGTAGTCGGTATGAGAAAGTGTTCCGGAGCTGAAGTTGATCAGTGACAATTCTTCTTGATATGTCCAAAGTGCTATATCTTTGTTGTACCATTCGTAAGGCGGCATAAAATAGTGAGCGTCTTCTTTTTTGATACCAAAATTTGCCATTTCGGTATAGTTGGCTTGTAGGTCTTTTTTGAATTTTGCTTCACTGACATTCAAAGTCCGCTGTGAATCCCATTTGTTGTAGAGCAGGTGCTTGTCGGAGTGAGCTCCAAGATAATGACCATCTGCCGCCAATTGACGTATAAAGGGTTTAAATGCGGAGGTGCGATAAAAG
>JAYEJI010000137.1:0-10108 GCA_034660515.1 Fidelibacterota bacterium | reverse complement strand
GCTTGTTTCCGACATTATTCATAATAAGAAAATAGCATTTTCCTTCACTTTCTTTACGTGCATAATATGCTTGAAAATCAGGATCGTATTGACACGCATTCTTTGCTGCCAAAAATAGAAGTTTTCTTCGGGGGATTTAGGATTTCTGTATTATCATATCATAGTGTAATATTTAAAGATCATTTGAAGATATATCTTCTTCTTTTCTTTGTTCTTCTAATTATCAATTGTCCTCTGTCAATTGTCAATTATCTTATTCTTCCTATATACACCACCCTGTCATCCCCACTCAAATACAATTCAAATTTACTTACCGCAATACCATCGGTGGATTTATGTGAACCAAAGATCTTGGCTTTATAAACTTTAATTTTTTTGTCGTAACGTACAGATTCAATAAGCGAAGCATGTCCAAACCAGGTACCATTCTTTCGCTGTTTCCAGTATTGAATAAAATCACCTGGTTTCACTTGTGACATATCTTTGATCTGAATACCAAAATTATGTTTTACGATCGCATAAGCCACGCCACCGTAACGCGGATCTTCGGTATCCGGTCCATCTTGAACGACATTGCGTCCAAGATTGGGATGATTGATCAACACATCATTTCGGATCTCTTTGGTGTAAGCTGCACCGTGACGACTCAAGATCGTATTGACGACGGCCGATACAAAGGTTGTACAGTCAAGATGTTTCTTTTCTGTGCTGTATGATCCATAGCTCCATCCATTAAAAACTTCTTTTTCCAATTCATGAGCAATACCTAATGCGTCGGGAGGATTGGCGGCGACCTCTTTTTTACTTTGATCGCCTGCAAAAGCAATTGTACCTACAGTTAATATCAAAAATAAAATTCTAATTATATATTTCATTAATTTATCCTTTTCGTTATGTATGGAACGGTTCCAAACCGTTCCCTATCAAAATCATCCCAAAAACGCCATTTTAATGAAATACCAGAACATCACACCGGATGCGGCAAGTTTGATCGCAACACCGCCCAGAAATCCCAGAAAGGTGCTGAATCCTGATCTTAACGCTTCTGGGGAATTTTTTCCCGTACTTAATTCTCCAATTACGGCACCAAGAAACGGACCGATGATCAATCCTAAAGGCGGAAAGATAAAAAAGCCACCGGCAAGACCTATCATAGCTCCCCAAACAGCTCGTTTAGATCCACCTGATCTCTTGGCAGACCATGCCGGCATAAAATTATCTAAAATAGTTACCGCGATTGTAATAATTCCCATAATGATCAGAAATTTCGATGAAAACTGATATTTGGGTGCTGCATGCAATAGAAGTAAGCCGATATAACTCAAGGGCGGACCTGGAATAACGGGTAATAAACAACCCAATATACCGAAGATCGAGAAGAGAAGGCCGATGATAATTAACGCAATATCCATTTTAAATTCCTTTTTATTTGAAATAATACTGAAAAGCATTTCAAATAACAAGGGGAGGTTTAGGATGTAGGGTATAGAGGTTTAAGGTTGGCGATCACTGAATATCGAACAAGGATTTGAGAAATTGGAAATTGGGTCTCAGTGCTTAGTGCTCAGTGCGTAGTTTATCGTTCACTATTCCACAATTCACTGTTTACTATTCACTGTTCACGTCTCACGAATTAATCCATTTTCCAATTGAAAACGGTCCTATTATATGCTATTTTAAACAGCTTATATAATGATTTATTTTATCCATAAATAAGCAGCGATTTCAGAATACTAATTTGTTATAGAAAGGCATTAAGATGTTAAAACCCGGTGTCATTCCTTCCGAGGAACCTCAGATCAGAGTCGGTATCGTTCTACCGGACGATGATCAAAAAAAAGTGACTACTTTTTTATCCGATATGTGTGATTATGAAATGGCAGTTGATACCCTGACTTTTTCAACCTGCGATGTTGCCAGCATTCTTTTTAAAGTTGAAGACAATGCCATTTCTTTCAAGATAGATGGAAAAGAATACCAAAAGGTCAATAAGATCGTTTTTCACCCGGTCGTAGAAGACGCCTATATCACTCTCGATCCGGTTATTTCCGGCCGGGAATTTCACTGGCGGAAATACATTTCGGTAAAATTATCCGGTATGGTCGAGCTATCTATTAAGGATGGAAAATTATTGGTTGTCAATGAATTGCCATTGGAAAAATATTTGATGTGTGTAGCTACTTCCGAGATGAGCGCTGCTTGTCCTTCGGCATTGATCGAAGCACAGACCGTGGTCGCTCGCGCCTGGATGTTGGCCAATGTAGAACAGAAGCATGTAACAATGGGTATTGATGTTTGCAACGATGATTGTTGTCAGCGCTATCAAGGCCTGAACAATGTAACAGAAATTAGCAAACAAGGTGCAGAAGCGACGCGCGGAAAAGTCATACTCTATGATAATAAGATCTGTGACGCACGTTATTCCAAATCCTGCGGTGGTAAAATGGAAGTATTTGAAAATCTCTGGGAAAACACTCCCTTGCCTTATATGCAGCCTATTCCCGATATGCCCAAAGGCAATGAAGTCCCGGATCTTAAGATCGAAGAAAATGCCCGCAAATGGATCCTTTCCAACCCGAAAGACGCATTTTGTTCTTCAACTACGGTTCCCGAAAATGAGTTGAAACAATATATTGGTGCCTGCGATGATGAAGGTGAATATTTCCGCTGGACTGTCGAGATCAGCAATGAAGAGCTGTCCACAAATCTGCGCGATAAATTAAAATTGGATGTTAAAGAAGTTCTGGACCTTCAAACCCGTGAACGCGCCGAATCCGCTCGCCTGATGAAGCTGGGTATTATCTATCGTGATTTTGATGACAAAGAACATGAAATTGAAATTGACAAAGACTATAATGCTCGATTGGTCCTTCACCCAAAATTCCTCTTTTCATCGGCTGTGGTCATTGAAAAGGTAGGAACAGGTGACGTTCCAAAACGCTTTATCTACAAAGGTGCGGGCTGGGGACATGGCGCCGGTCTATGTCAGATCGGGGCATTGGGCATGTCCTTGAAGGGTTATTCCACTGAAAAGATCCTTGCACACTATTACCCCGGCAGTATTTATAAAAAAATCTATAAGTAGTAAGTAGTAAGTAGTAAGTAGTAAGTAGTAAGAAATTTGAAATATATACAGCAGAAGTAAAAGATTATTGAAATTCTTTACTTCTTACGGGTTCCGGGTTAAGACGCGTCACAAGTTACGAGTCATGCGTCACGATCTATGATCACCGTTTGAATAAATGCTGTTCATAAAACAAGTAAGGAAAGGATGTTCATGAGCAACAACAAAAAACGAAATCCCTGGAGCTGGGTACCTTCTCTGTATTTTATCGAGGGAATTCCCTACACTGTCGTGATGGTCCTTTCGGTCGTCATGTATAAGATGTTGGGTATATCCAATACCGATATCGCACTCTACACCAGTTTACTGTATCTCCCCTGGTTCTTGAAACCTCTTTGGAGTCCTATTGTTGACAATTTAAAGACCAAACGCTGGTGGGTTCTCGTCATGCAGTTTGTTTTGGGTGTTTTATTCGCTTGTATTGCACTAACGATCCCCACTACGAATTTTTTCAAGTTAAGTATCGCTTTCCTCTGGTTAATGGCATTTACTTCCGCAACGCATGATATTTCAGCGGACGGTTTCTATATGATCGGCCTTGATGAAGGTGATCAGGCTTTATTTAACGGTATTCGTTCTGCTTTTTATCGTATGGCAATGCTGATGGGGCAGGGTGTTTTCGTGATCCTTGTCTCGGTATTGATCAATGCATCCGGTATGGACAAAATTACAGTTGAGGTCAAAGCCGTTCCTGCCGACACACAGCTAAAAACTATACTTCTCGAAGATTTCGACTATACAGAGCAGCCCGGTGATATGTATTTGGTCTATGCACCAAAGCAACTGGATATCCCGATCAAACAAGTGGCAACTGCATATGCGGACTCTTTGATCTCAGCTGCCAAAACCTGGAACCTAGCCCAGGGACAACCGGACCCCAATGCAGCGGTAATGTCTAAAGAGCGCAACAAAGAAGAAAAAGTCAAAAAAGATCAGCCCAAGAAATTTGAGAACTGGCTGAGAAATACCTTTGGTGCGGAAGAAGCCGAAGTAACCGAATACGCCGGTAACCTGGGTGTGATCTATTTCCATCTTTCCAAAGCTCCCGAAGGTGACAAAACCACGATCGTAACTTTCGGTCAGGATAAAGGTGATAAAAGTATCAAATTGGTTGAAGGTATGCGTTTTGAATTTACAACTGAAAACTGGAACAAACCGGTCATGTCAGTGATCCAGCTGGATAAAAAACTTAATACCCCATCTAATGCTCAATTTGACGCGGAATCCGGAAAGGTCAGAATGGCGTGGACTGTTCTCTTCTTCTGTCTGAGTGCTATGTTCTTTATCTTCTGGCTGGCGCATCGTTTTACTCTTCCTAAAGTGGAAAAAGAGCGTACGGAGCAATCCTTGGGTAAAGCGGTCAAAGATTTCTTTATGACTTTCGCATCTTTCTTTAAGAAAGACGGCATTGGTCTGGCAATTGCCTTTTTACTTTTATTTCGTTTGGCTGAATCGCAGCTGGTTAAATTATCTGCACCTTTTATGCTGGATACCCGTGAAGCCGGCGGACTTGGATTAACGGCCGGTCAATACGGTTTGACTTATGGTACTATCGGAATACTCTTTCTGACCCTCGGCGGCATTTTAGGTGGTGTTGCGGTATCAAAACACGGATTGAAAAAATGGATATGGTGGTTCGCTATCATGATCAATGTTCCGGATGCAGTATATATTTTCCTTTCTTATGCCCAACCTTCCAGTCTGGCTATTATCATTCCTTGTGTTGCTTTTGAGACTTTTGGCTATGGGTTTGGCTTTACAGCTTACATGATGTTCATGATCTATATTGCCCGGGGCGCCTATAAAACCTCGCATTATGCGATCGCTACCGCCTTTATGGCACTGGGCATGATGATCCCGGGCATGATGAGCGGATGGCTGCAGGAAGTCATCGGTTATCAACATTTCTTTATCTGGGTGATTATCGCGACCATACCAGGTTTTATTCTTCTGAAATTTCTTAAGATCGATCCCCATTTCGGTAAAAAGGAAAAAGAGGTGACTAGTAACTAGAAACTGGTTGACACTAATAAAAGGGCTCGACATGTTGAGCCCTTTTTCTTTTGTGCGTTATTATTAATGTGATTAGTAATTTATAACGGATACAAGTTACTAGTTTCCAGTCACTAGTTACTATTCTATCTTCTTGACACAGGGCAAATTAAATACTATCTTCCCAAGATGAAAAAGGCACGTTACATCTTGTTTGCATTACTGTTGGCATTTACTGCCTGCTCACGTTTCGAACACGTGAAAGGTGTGCATGTATTCCTGCAAAAACCCGAGGTGCGACAGCGTTATGGCGGTGAAATGGGTGCCTTGGCCGATGAATTGAAAGAAGCCGGAGTAACCCATGTAATTGTACCCGTCATGGAAGGTGGAACCGCTTATTACCCTTCGGATGTTCTGCCTCAGCGCTGGGAATTCGGGACTGAACTGTTGGCATTTCGTCATGCCTTGCGTAGAAGAAATATAAACTTTGTCGCACAGATCCCTATCTTCCGGGATGCCTATACCTACCGTTCTCAACCTGCCTTGCGTGCTGTTGATGAGTTTGGGTCACGGAATTCATCTGAAGTATTATCGGCTATATGTCCGACGGATCAGGGATATCAGAATTATAAATTGCAGGCTATTGAAGAGGTCATGCTCATTCTGCAGCCTGATGTAGTATATCTTGATAAACTTTCTTTCCCTATGGATACGGATGTAATTTGTATTGACCTGCATGTGGCACACAGTAGAAATTTCTGCTTTTGTCCCACTTGTTTGGGGGCCTTTTCTGAGCACACTACCATCGATCTCCCAAAGACAGGTTCTATCGTCGAACAAAATAGCTGGATCCTGGATAATTTCAATAATGCTTGGGTCCAATGGAAAACAGGCACGATCACTGCGTTCATGGAAAAAGCCAATAAACAAATTCTTGATATCAACCCGAATTGTAAGATCATGCTTTCTGTGATCCCATGGAAAGAAGAAGATCATAATTATGGCAGACAGCGACTTGCCGGACAAGATGTGAAAACCTTAGCACCTTTTATTGATCATTTTATTTTGAAAACCTCATGCCATATTCCCGATCAAATCTATGATGAGATCCGTCTATCGCTCATGAACGAATTGGAAAATTCCGAAGCAGAAGTCATCCCGACTATCCAATTACAGATTGATCCTCCTCATTCGGCTGAAAAAGAATTCCAAAATAGTTTGCAATTCTTCAGGAATCGGGTCATTGTCTCGGACTGGGGTTATCTGCTGAAAAATCGCCGTTACCTGAACATATTTATTTCGGAGCCCATTTTATGAGTTCAAATTCTATGATATATCAATTGCTCGAAGGCGCTAATGGCAAAATTGAACAAGCTATACTGAGTACAGAGCATGTTGAATATTTTGTAAAAAATCTTGATAAAACCAATATCCCGGCCCTGATCATTAATAACCGTTTGCCAATCGGTGACGGTATTGATATGAAGGATATTAATTCTCTGCGTGAAAAAGGGGTTGAATATTATCCCTCCGGCCGTACAGGTATGCCGGCATTGGTCACCGCTGAAGACGGCCTGGCTATTCCGGGCACTTTGCTTGCCACCACAGATAAAAACCTGCTTGAATTAAGCGTTTTGGGAACCCATGTCATTTACCTGAATGAAAAAGATATGCTCTCACTTTTAGAAAGCGGAAAAATTGATATTCCCATGCCCAAAACGACGAATATTATCCTGCATGAAAAAGTCGGTGAATGGGTTGGTGGAACGGATATTGCCTTATATCTGATCAAGTATTTTGATCTTTCCAAAGATACTCTCCTGGAGATCCAGGGCGAAGGCCTGAGTACCTTGACTTTGAATGAACGTTTCAATCTGGCACGAACACTGATCGATCTGGGGTATGAGAAATTACTTTTTCAAGTGGATGATGTAGTGATGGCTTTTTTACAGGATCGCACAGAAGGCGAAGGCCATTTTTATTTCCCCGATATGAATGCCGATAAAAATTCAGTTATAAATATCGAGTTACAAAAGATCCATCCCATGATCGCCTGGCTGGAAAAAGATGAGATCAAGATAGGTCCTTTGACTGACAAAGATGCAATTGAAACCGACCTGATATTTATCGGGGGAAACAGTTCATGCCGCTTTGCCGATATACAAGAAGGTTTAAAATTGATCCGCTACAGACCACTCGCAGATACGGTAACAGCTTGCATTATGCCAGGCTCACAATTGGTGAATGGTGATCTCTTGGATATGGGTATAGCAGGTATATTGACAGAGATAGGATTTGATCTTTTGCCATCTTCATTTTTGAATTTATTGGCAGAACAACCGGACACTAAAAGGACCCGATTGGGAACTTCAGTAAAAATATTATATTCAGGTGGAATGGTGGCAAACGCACTTTCTTGTTTTTCTGCGGCCATGACCGGTAAAATAACACATCCGCTTGAACTTGAATCTATTTTGAAACACGAAGAAGAATACAACCACGACCATGAACACAAACACGAATAAAAAACGGATCACCTTGCTGAGGATATATCTGGCGGTTATCATTATCTTAATGATCCCCTTTACGAACGCGTGCTCGGTTTTTCAATATCAATTACGACCTCCGATTTTCAGGCCCTACGTGACCGAAACATTACAGGTTACAGCTTATTGTGCTTGTGGCGAATGCTGCGGCTGGGAACGGAACTGGAAAGGTCAAAAGGTTTATTCCTACGGTCCTCATAAAGGTGAAAAAAAGATCGTCGGATTGACCGCTGACGGAACTTGGGCAGAAAAGGGTACCATTGCAGCGGATACCGATCTTTTTCCCATGGGTACCATCATGCATATCGAAGGCTACGGCTACGGTGTAGTCCAAGACCGGGGTTCGGCTATCCAGGGTAAGCATATCGATATTTTCTTTAAAAGCCACGCTAAAGCTCTTGAGTGGGGTAACCGTGACCTTAATATAAAAATTTGGCTGCCAAAAGAGAAAAAATGAGTTCATCACCTCGCATATCATTTTATACGCTTGGTTGCAAACTGAATCAAGCCGAAACTGCCGCTCTGCGACATGCCGCGGAAGAGCATGCTTATGTACTCGTTCCTTTTGATGAACCCGCAGATGTTATGGTCGTAAATTCCTGTACGGTTACTAATCGGGCGGACCGGAAGACCCGGCAGGCCCTTTACCAGGCAAAACGCCTATCTCCGGATGGCATTCTTGTTCTGGCCGGTTGTTTCCCGCAGGTCAACCCCGATAGCTCTCCGGCTATCCCGGGTGTAGATATCGTACTGGGTACCCGTGATAAATTTGATCTTTTCTCTGTTATCAATAATTTTCAGCAAAGCCGCGAACAGCAGGTCCACGTTTCACCTGTGGATAACCGCGAACGGCTCAGTTCCGCTTTTATTGCAGCTACGGATCGTACCCGTGTTTTTCTGAAAGTTCAGGAAGGCTGTAATAATTTTTGCACCTATTGCATTGTTCCCTACGCCCGCGGCAATCCCGTGAGCCGGGATTTTGACAATACCATTGAGGAAGCTCGTCGTCTGGTTGAGGCCGGTTATAAAGAAATCGTATTGACCGGTATTGATATCGGTGCTTATGTAGATCAGGATCATCACCTGATCGATGTTGTAAAAGCACTGGAGGCTATAAAAGGACTGAAACGCATTCGTATTTCTTCCATCGAGATGAATACCCTCAGTGATGCTCTGATCGAACATATCGGTAAATCTAAAAAAGTCATGCCACATTTTCATCTTTCCCTGCAGTCCGGTTCCGATACTATTCTCGAAGCCATGAAACGGAAATACCTGACTGCCGATTTTACGAAAAAGCTTAACACCATTCGGAAATACATCCCGAATGCTTCCATCGGTACGGATGTGATCGTCGGATTCCCCGGCGAAACAGATACCTTGTTTTGTGAGACTCTGGATTATATTAAAGAAAGCGCATTTTCCTATTTGCATGTTTTTCGTTATTCACAACGTAAAGGAACACCTGCCGCGACCATGAGCGGACAAGTCCCGGAAGCGGGCAAGAAAGCCCGTGCTGCCATTTTGGATGACACCGATCGTCATTTGCGTCGCAGCTACGCAGAGCAATTCATCGGCACTCGCCAATCCGTGCTCTGGGAACGCCACGAAGAAGACTTTCTTTACGGTTTGACCCCGCATTATATCATGGTCAAGATCGAAGGAAAGAAGAATCGGCATAATACGATTTCTGAGATCGTGTTGAAAAACGAGAACATCTTTTCACAATAGAATATTTTGATTTTTTAGAGACGCAAGATCTTGTGTCTCTACATATACCACATGATCATGAACCCAGTAAGTGACAATAGAATCAAAAAGATCAAAAATCCTGTAATCAGGATCTTACTCATCGTATTGGGGTTCATCTTCCTCATTCTTGGAATTATCGGTATTTTGCTTCCTGTTCTCCCAACCACACCTTTTATTCTTCTTTCCGCTGCTTGTTTTGCTCACAGCTCACAAAAATTCTACGACGGGCTACACCATAATCGATTTTTTGGGAAAATCCTGCGTGATTACCGGGATAAAAAGGGTTTGGCTTTAAAATACAAGATCTATGTTCTTGTGATGCTCTGGCTAACACTCACTTCTACGGCCATCTTTTTCACAGATTCCATCATAGTACGCATTGTATTGTTTTCCATTGCCGTTGCAGTGACAGTGCATATTTCAAGGTTTAAAACCTTGAAATAGTAATTAGACTTCTCACAAAGTCACTAAACAAAATAATCACTACGTCATCCTGAACTTGCCTGCCGGGCGTAGCCCCGACTATTCGGGGCGGAGACTGGATTCAGGATCTCTTTGTAATCACAATTCTCAAATCAATTATACACATATAAAAAAAGGGACCCCGAAGCTTCCATTAGACTACCTAGCACTAAAAAAAGTAGTAAATTATAGTGTATGGAATCTACATGGCGGGGTTGAGCAAGTCTATCCG